>CAIYZJ010000077.1 GCA_903930675.1 uncultured Hyphomicrobiales bacterium | reverse complement strand
GGTCTGGCTGTTCCTGTTCATTGCCATCTATCTGTGGGGCTCCCAGTGGGGTGCGGCCGTTGCAGCTGCCGGTCACTAAAAAGCCGGTATTGATCTCCAAAAAGGCGGCCTTGGCCGCCTTTTTCCTTTTTGATCGGATTCCGTCATGAGCCATCAAGACCCCGCACAAACCACTTCGCCTACACCGCCCTCTCCGGTCTGGGCGGGCTTGCGCGGCCGTTGCCCGCATTGCGGCAAGGGCCACCTGTTTGCAGGCTTTGTCGAGGTGGCTCCGGCTTGCGATGTCTGCGGGCAGGATTTTTCCAAAGCGGATTCGGGCGATGGTCCGGTGATCTTCATCATCATGCTGGCCAGTCTGATCGTTCTCGGCTCGATGCTGGTGATTGATACCATCTATTCCCCTCCGATGTGGTTGCAGATGGTGATCTGGATGCCTGTGATGACCTGTATTGTGCTGGGCATGATGCGCCCGTTCAAAGGCGTGCTGATCACCCTGCAATTCCACCACAAGGCCGGACAGGGCCAGCAGGTCAAAGCGGGACCAAAGCCCGATCAGGATGCAGCGGCATGACACAGACCAACCAAAATCCCCGCCCCTCCTCCGGACGCTTTCTCGTGCCGGTCCTGACCAGTGGCTTTGTCGTGCTGGTTTTTCTGGCTCTCGGGGTTTGGCAGCTCGACAGGATGGAGGCCAAGCAAAAGCTGATCTCGGGTGTCACCGCGCGCGTGAACGAAACCGCCGTGCCCCTGCCAGCAGCCAACCAATGGAATACGATCAACAAGCCCGCCGATGATTTTTTGAAAGTCACGGTCAGCGGCCGTTTTCTGCATGAGTACGAAACCTTTCTGTTCATGCTCTACAAGCCCGCAGGCGAGCGCGACCCGACACCGGGCTATGCCCTGGTCACCCCCTTGCAGCGCGAGGATGGCTCTGTGGTGCTGGTCAATCGGGGCTTTGTGCCCGACAGCAAGCGCGATCCGGCCAACCGCCCGCAAAGTCTCATGAAAGATCCTGTCACCATCACAGGCCTGTTGCGCCTGCCGCAATCGCGAAGCTGGTTCGATGCCGATGATGCGCCGTCCAAGCGGCTCTTCTACACGCGAGATCCCAAAGCCATGGCCAAAGCGGTCGGGCTGGAGCAGGTCGCCCCATTCGTGATTGATGCCGATGCCACGGCGGTCGCGGGCGGCTGGCCCAAGGGCGGCAACACCGTCATCAGCTTTTCGGACAATCACCTGCAATATGCGATCACATGGTTTACTTTGGCACTGGCGGTTTTCGCTTTGTTTGTGATCTGGTATCGTCAGAACCGGTTCAAACCACATATCGATAGTGAATAATAAGGGATAGTGATCCGTGCATTATGTCTCGACCCGCGGGCAAGCGCCCCGTCTTGGTTTTTCCGATGCGGTTCTGGCGGGTCTGGCCCGTGACGGCGGGTTGTATTGGCCCGAACAGTGGCCGCAGCTCGATCACGCCACCATCGGCGGTTTTGCGGGCCAAAGCTATGCGGAGATTGCCAAAGCGGTCATCGGCCCCTATGCCGGCGATGTCACGACAGCCGATCTGTCCGCGATGATCGATGCCGCCTATGCCGGCTTCCGCCATCAGGCGACCTGCCCGCTGGTGCAGCTCGACAACAATCTGTTCGTGCTCGAACTGTTTCACGGCCCGACACTGGCCTTCAAAGACGTGGCGATGCAATTGCTGGGTCGGTTGATGGATCATGTGCTCAAAGCCCGCGGGCAGCGCGCCACCATTGTCGGGGCGACCTCGGGCGATACAGGCAGCGCGGCGATCGAAGCGTTCCGGGGCTTGTCGCAGGTGGATGTGTTCATCCTCTATCCGCATGGCCGCGTCAGCGAGGTGCAGCGGCGGCAGATGACCACGGTTGCCGCCGACAACATCCATGCGCTGGCGGTGGAAGGCACATTCGACGATTGTCAGGCCATCGTCAAAGGCATGTTCAACAACCATGCCTTCCGCGATGCTTATGCATTGTCGGGCGTCAACTCGATCAACTGGGCGCGGATTGTCGCGCAGGCAGGGTATTATGTCAGCGCGGCCGTCAGCCTTGGCAGTCCGCACCGTCGCGTCAATTTCTCGGTGCCGACCGGTAATTTCGGCGATGTGCTGGCGGGCTATGTCGCCAAGAACATGGGTCTGCCAATCAACCAATTGATGATTGCCACCAACAGCAACGATATTCTGGCCCGCACGCTGGCCACCGGCCGCTACGAGGTCACCGGCGTGCATCCGACCTCTTCGCCCTCGATGGATATCCAGGTTTCCTCCAATTTCGAGCGCCTGCTGTTTGATGCCTGCCACCGGCAGGGCGATCAGATCCGTTCGATGATGGGCAGCCTGTCGCAAAGCGGGGCATTCACCATTCCCGACGAGGGTATGGCGACGATCCGCCGCGATTTTGCCGCCCACCGCGTGTCCGAGGACGAGGTCAGCCACACCATGCGCGAGACCCTGGCCCGCACCGGCTATCTGCTCGATCCGCATACGGCGGTAGGCACGGCAGCGGCTGAAAAGCTGCTGGAAGCGGATCCCGCGACGCCGACCGTGGTGCTGGCAACCGCCCATCCGGCCAAATTCCCCGATGCGGTGTTTGCCGCCACCGGTGTGCGGCCCGCTTTGCCGCCGCATCTGGCCGATTTGCTGGAGCGCAAGGAGCATTTCACCGTGATTGCCAACGAGCAAAAGGCGATCGAGCAGTTTATCAGCCAACATGGCCGCATGTCGGGAGCAGGCGTTTGATCCTGCCGCCCGATCCGCAAGTCAAACTGACTACGCTGGCCAATGGCTTGCGGGTGGTCAGCGAGCGGATGGATCATCTGGCCACTGCTTCGGTCGGGATCTGGATTGCCGCAGGCGCGCGCCACGAGCACCGCGACGAGCACGGCCTTGCCCATCTGATCGAGCATATGGCTTTCAAAGGCACGGCCACCCGCACGGCCCGCCAGATTGCCGAAGAGATCGAGAATGTCGGCGGCGATCTCAACGCCGAAACCACAGCGGAAGTCACCTCCTATTTCGCCCGTGTATTGGGAGAAGACCTGCCGCTGGCGCTCGATCTGATCGGCGATATTGTGACCAATCCGGCCTTTGCCGCCGACGAGCTGGAGCGCGAAAAGCAGGTCATCCTGCAAGAAATCGGCTCCTATGAAGACGCACCCGACGAGCTGATTTTCGATCTGTTCATGGAGCAGGGCTTTCCCGACACAGTGCTGGGCCGCCCCATTCTGGGCACGCCCGACAGCGTGATGGCCCTGTCCGAGGACTCGATGCGGACCTTTCTGGCCCGCCAATACCGCGCCCCCGCCATGGTGGTGGCGGCAGCGGGCGCGGTCGATCACGAGGTTCTGGTGGCACAGGCCGAACGGCTGTTTGCCGGCCTGTCGCCGCTCCAGCCCGAACAGGCCGTCACTTGCGCCTATCGGGGCGGTGATGTGCGGCAAAAGCGCAAGCTCGAACAGGTGCATCTGGTGATGGGGGCCGAAGGCGTCTCCTTCCACGACCCCTTGCACGAAGCCATGCACGTCTTCGCGCAGGTGCTGGGCGGCGGGCTGTCATCACGCTTGTTTCAGGAACTGCGCGAAAAGCGCGGGCTTTGCTATGATGTCCATGCCTTTTTCACCCCGTTTTCAGATACCGGCATTTTCGGAATCTATGGCGGCACGGGTGGCAAGGATGCGGGTCAATTCACCTCTGTGATGATCGACCAGCTGCGCCAAGCCGCCTTGCAGCTCGAACCCGCCGAAATTGCGCGGGCCAAAGCCCAGATCAAAGTCGGCATGCTGGCCGCGCGTGAATCCCCGACCCGCCGCGCCGACCAGATGGCGCGGCAATTACTGGCTTTCGGGCGCGTGCCCTCGGGTCAGGAATTGTCCCGACGCATCGAGAGCGTCAACCACGACAGCCTCAAACAGGCTGCAAACCGGCTGTTGCAGGGCCGACCGACGTTTGCCGTCATCGGCCCCCATACCGGCCTGCCCGATGTCAAACGGCTGAAAACCGATTTTGTGCCGCTTTAAGGGGTGGTTCTTGTGAGCAAACGCGATGCCTTGTTGCTCTCGGGCAATCTTGCTTTAATGTCGGCCCTGCTCAGGCTCCGAAGCCGAAAGCATGACGACCAGACCCAGACCCGACCTGATCCCTCAGGCGCATACAGGACCATCCGTTTGCCGTTGATGCGTATCTTCCTCGCTGTTTTGACCGTGATCACGGGCTTGGCCGGATATTCTGCCTCCTTGCAGGCGGCAGAGGCTATGCGCGTGACCAGCAATACGCCGGTGATTGATCTGCTGCGGCGGGTGGAATTCCACCGCTCTGACGGTGACGTGATCCAGATTTCAACCGCTCCCGGTCCTGACGGGATTGTGCGCCGCATGGCCATTTCGGCCAAAGAAAACGGCACCAATCCCGACTGGATTGTATTTGCGCTGAAAAACGACAGCGAGGAACCGATTACCCGCTGGCTGGTGGCCCCGCATTTCCGCATGATCGGTTCGGGCATTCTGCTGCCCGATCTCGGCTCGGTGCGCATTACCGCTGTGACCGCGAGCGCGGGCGAAAGCCCCGAACGGATCGAGAGCGCGGATTCCGATATTTTCGAAATCACGCTGGAGCCCGGCGCCAGCATCACCTATGTCGCCGAGCGCGCCTCGCCTTTGCTGCCGCAATTCACGCTGTGGAATCCTGAGGTCTACAAGGACCGGATGTCCAGTCTGACGCTGTATCACGGCATGGTGATCGGCATTGCCGCTTTGCTGGCCCTGATCCTCACCATTGTGGTGGTGGTGCGCGGCGCATTGATTTTTCCCGCTGCTGCCGCGCTGGCCTGGTCGGCACTGGCCTATGTCAGCGTTGATTTCGGCTTTCTCCTGCAATTGTTCCACCTGACAGCCGAGGCGGCCCGCGTCTATCGCGCCGGATCGGAAGTGGTGCTGTCAGCCACGCTGCTGGTGTTCCTGTTCGCCTATCTCAATCTCAACCGCTGGCATGTCCGTTACGGCCATTTCACCATCGGCTGGCTGCTGGTGCTGTTGGCACTCGTCGGTCTGGCCTGGTTCAACCCCGCCATGGCGGCAGGCATTGCCCGCATCTCGATCGGGGCGATTGCGGTGATCTGCTTCGTACTGATTGTCTATCTCTCCACCCATGGCTATGACCGCGCCGTCTTGCTGATCCCGACATGGCTGATGCTGCTGATCTGGGTCACAGGCACCAGCTTTATCCTCATCGGCAATTTGCAGGACGAGCTGGCTCCGGTTGTCTCGGTCGGCAGCGTGGTGATTTTGGTGATGCTGATCGGCTTTACCGTAATGCAGCACGCCTTTTCCAGCGGTGTCTTGGCGCAGGGACTGGTCAGCGACAGCGAGCGCAAGGCCCTGGCTCTCAACGGCTCGGGCGATTCCGTGTTCGATTGGGATGTGATGGCCGACAAGGTCACGGTCGGCGCGGAAATCGAAACCGCGCTGAGCATGAGCGAAGGCGCCCTGTCCGGCCCTGCCGCGCGCTGGATCGACCTGCTGCATCCGTTCGACCGCGACCGCTTCCGTGCCACCCTTGATGCCGCCCTCGAACAGGCACGCGGACGTTTGCAGCTCGATTTCCGCATGCAGGGCAATGACGGCCATTATTTGTGGTTTCTGCTCAAAGCCCGCCCGCTGGTCGCCACCGATGGCGCGGTGATCCGCGTGGTCGGCAGCCTGACCGAAACCACCGGCACCAAACTGGCCGAACAGCGGATTTTAAAAGACGCGGTGCGCGATCATCTGACCGCTTTGCCGAACGAGCGGCTGTTTCTGGATCGCGTCTCGCATCTTCTGGCCCTGACACGCGGCGGTGAAAGCATCCGCTCCACCGTGATGATGGTCGATCTCGACCGCTTCCGCTCGCTCAACGAGCGGATGGGCATTGCGGGCGGCGATACGATCCTGCTGACCATGGCGCGCCGCATTGGCCGTCTGCTGCGTCCGCAAGACACGCTGGCGCGTTTGGGAGCCGACCGTTTCGCGATCCTGCTGCTTTCGGAACGCGAACCCGGACCCATCACCGCCTTTTCCGATGCCGTGCGCAAAACCATTGCCGCGCCGGTCAATTATGGCGACAAGGAAATCTCGCTGACCGCCTCGATCGGCATTGCCTTGCCCGATCCGATGGCCGAAACGGGCGCGGAGGATCTCCTGCGCAATGCCGAAATCGCCATGACCCATGCCAAGCGCCAAGGCGGCGACCGGATCGACGTGTTCCGTCCGGCCATGCGCGCCTATCGCACCGACCGGGCCGCCGTTGAAAGCGACTTCCGTCAGGCGATGGAAAACGAGCGGATAGTGGTGCGGTTTACCCCGATCGTGCGGCTCGATGACCGTTCGATCATCGGCTTCGAGGCCGTACCGCGCTGGGATGCGCCTGCTTACGCCACGCTGTCGGCCCGCGAAATTCTCGATCTGGCCGAAGACAACGGCTTTGCGATGGAACTGTCGCAAATCGTGCTGGAACATGCGGCGCGCGAATTGAGCCTCTGGCAGGATGCGCTGGAGGTGGACCCGCCGATTTTTGCCACCGTCAATGTCTCGGGCCGCCAATTGCTCGAACATGATCTGGTGCAGGACATCAAGGCCATTCTGGCCCGCCATTCGGTGCGGCGCGGCTCGCTGCGGCTCGAAATTACCGAAAACGGCGTGATGGACAATCCCGAATATGCCTCGCGCGTGCTCTCGCGGCTGGCCGAAAACGGCATCGGCCTTGTGCTCGATGATTTCGGCACCGGCTATTCCTCGCTGTCCTATCTGCAACGCTTCCCGTTCGACATCATGAAAATCTCGCGCGCCTTGCTGCGTCCCGATGCCAGCGGCCAGCGTCCGGCGATTTTGCGCTCGGTGGTCGGGCTGGCGCAGGATCTGGGTATGACGGTGGTGGCAGACGGACTGGATTCGGAAGAGGATGCCGATGCCTTGCGCGCGGTCGGTTGCGAATATGGCCAGGGGCTGATCATCGGCCCGCCGATGACCGCTGCCCAGACCCGCGCGCTGCTGGGCGTCTCCGCACAGGCCTAAACCCGTCAGGCGCGACCGGATACGGTGGAAAATTGGGCAAGATCAATCCCGATCTGCCCCAAAGCGCGCTGGTATTTGGTGTCGTGATGCTTGTCGAACAACAAGCCGCGATCCATGTCGCAGGTCAGCCAGCCATCGCCTTGCAATTCCTGTTCGAGCTGGCCCGGCGACCAACCGGCATAGCCCAGAGCAAACAGCGCCTCTTGCGGCCCCTGCCCTTTCGAGATCAGCGACAGCATTTCAAGCGTGGTGGTCAGATAGAGCTCGTCGCCGACCTTCAAACTGTTTTCATCCAGTACGATATCACCCGAATGCAGCACAAAGCCGCGTCCGGGTTCGACCGGACCGCCGCGAAACACCGGCACGGCATCCAGCTTTTTCTGCAACGGCGCGGGCGCTTCGATATCGAGCAGATCAAGCTGCTCGAGGATCGCCGGAAAGGCCAGATGCGAGGCCGGATGGTTGATGATAATCCCCATCGCCCCTTCATCGGAATGGGCGCACATATAGATCACGCTGCGCTCGAAGCGTTCGTCGAGCATGCCGGGGGTCGCGACCAGAAACCGGCCCGAGCAGGTCTGGTCCACAAAATCACCCGAAGATGCGGCTAATAATTTAGCCCTTGCCTTTGACATGCTTTCACCCCTTTTATCGGTTTGATGCTAGATTTTTCAGGTGAGAAAGCAATCGGTGACAATCAAAAAAACGCATAAAAACCGTTTTGCCTCCGTTCAAGGCCGGACAAGGGCCGGATTTTGGCCGGTTTTGATCGCTCTCGCTGTGACGTGCTTTCAGGTTCAAGCCCAATCCTCCATCAAGCCGGTTTCCGAACTGGCCCGCCTGAGCCTGCTGGAAGGGGGCAGCGAGACCCTGGCATCCGATAGGCCCGTGCTGTGGGGCGGGCTGGAATTCCGGCTGGCCGCCCATGTCAAAACCTATTGGCGCACGGTGGGCGATTCCGGCCTGCCGCCGGTGTTTTCGTGGACCGGATCACGCAATCTGCAATCGGTCGAGGTCTTGTGGCCCGTGCCCTCGCGCTTTCAGGATCAATCGGGCTCCTCGATCGGCTATTATGATCATCTCGTCTTGCCGTTGAAGATCACCCCGCTTGATCCCAAACAGCCCGTGCAGTTGAAATTGTCGCTCGATTATGCGGTCTGCGAAACGCTGTGCATGCCCGCCCGTTTCGATGGAAGTTTAACCCTGTCCCCGCGCAGCACCCGCAACACGGCCAGCCAGAACCTGATCCGCGAGGCGCTGGCCAAAGTGCCGGTGCCTGTGGTGCTTGATGGGCAAAGCCCGCTCTCGCTGCTCGCCGTCACGGCGCAGGACAAAACACTGCTGCTTGAAACGGCTTGGCCCGCGGGTGCCAAAGACGGCGATATGTTTGTCGAGGGGCCGGACGGCTGGGTGTTCGGCTCGCCGGTGCCGCTGTCTGTCACACAGGATCGCGCAGGCCGTATCATTCGGCGTGATCGGGTCGGCATCGAGGAAAAACCGCAGTCCGACAGTGCCTTGTCAGGGCTTGAGGTAGTTGTGACCCTTGCGTCGGGCAGTACGGCGATTGAAACGCGGGTGACACTCGACAAGCAAGGCCGTGCACCCTAGATTAGACGAGAGTCTAGGATGGGTTTGAACGATCAATCCGAAGCCACCCTGTCACTGATTTTCACTCTGGAGGCTAAAATGAGCATTACTGTTGGCGCGCATCTGCCAGAAGTCACCTTCCGCGTCATGACCGAAAACGGTCCCGCTCCCAAAACCACCGCAGAATTGTTCAATGACCGCAAGGTCGTGCTGTTTGCCGTGCCGGGCGCGTTCACCCCGACTTGCGACAAGAACCACCTTCCCGGCTATGTCACCCATGCCGAAGCCATCAAGGCCAAGGGCGTTGATGCCATTCTGGTCACCGGCGTCAATGACGTGTTCGTGATGAAGGCCTGGGCCAAGTCCACCGGCGGCGAAGGCGTGATCGAATTCCTGTCCGACGGCAATGGCGATTTCGCCAAGGCTCTCGGTCTGGCTTTTGATGGTTCGGGCTTCGGTCTGGGCACCCGCTCGCAGCGTTATTCGATGATCGTCGATCACGGCGTGGTCAAAAGCCTCAATGTCGAAGACGCGCCAAGCAAGGCCGATGTCACCGGCGCGGAAGCCATGCTGAAGCAGCTCTGAGACCTTTATTGATCCCGATCAGAGGCCGCAGCATCTGCGGCCTCTTTTTTATGGGCTTTTTGCGGCAAAAACGGCGCCATGCCCTCGCGCGCCAGACCGTCGACTTCCTCGTTCTCGGCATGGCCCGCATGGCCCTTGACCCAGTGCCACGCCACCTGATGGCGGGCTTGGGCCTCGTCGAGCCGCTGCCACAGATCGACATTTTTCACGGGCTGGCGGCTGGCGGTTTTCCAGCCATTGCGCTTCCAGCCCTTCAGCCATTCGGTAATGCCCTGCCGCAAATATTGGGAGTCGGTCCACAGATCGACATCGCAGGGCCGTGACAGGGTTTCGAGCGCCATAATGGCGGCCATCAATTCCATGCGGTTGTTGGTGGTCTCGTGTTCGCCGCCGCAGATCGTGCGGCGGGCGCCGCCATAAACCAATAAAGCTCCCCAGCCACCGGGCCCGGGATTGCCCGAACAGGCCCCGTCCGTATAGATCGTGACCCGCAGCATGCTCATGCCGAATAGCCGTAATCGGCGGCAGAACTGGCGCGCAGATGGAACCGCAATTTCTTGAAATATTCGAGCGGATCCTTGGGCCGCACCAAAGCACCGGGCGGCACGTTCAGCCAGTCGACCAGCCGCGTCAGCATGAAGCGCAAGGCCGCACCGCGACACAGGACCGGCAAAGCGGCCACTTCTTCGGGCTGCAAGGCGCGTTCGCGCTGATAGCCCGCAATCATCGCCTGCCCCTTGGTCAGGTTGAACGATCCGTCGGTCTCGAAGCACCAGGCATTGAGGCCGATGGCCAGATCATAGGCAAAATCGTCGTTGCAGGCGAAATAGAAGTCGATCAGGCCCGACAATTCCGGCCCGATGAAAAACACATTGTCGGGAAACAGATCGGCATGGATGACCCCGCGCGGCAGATCCCGCGGCCACTGCTGTTCCAGCTCCTGCAAGGCCTCGGCAATCGCCTCTGCCAGCCCCGGCATGACCGTATCGGCCCGCTCGCGCGCCTGCTCGAACAAGGGCCGCCAGCCCGAAACCGACAAAGCATTCTCGCGTTTGACCGGATAATCGGCGCCCGCCCGATGCAATCGGGCCAAAGCCGCACCCACTGCGAAACAATGGGCTGCCGAAGCGCGTTTGACACCCATGCCATCGAGAAAGGTCACAATCGCCGCCGGACGCCCCGCCAGACGGCCCAAAGCCTGTCCCTGACGCGTTTTGACGGGTTGCGGGCAATTCAACCCCTTGCCCGCCAGATGCTCCATCAAGCCGATGAAGAAGGGCAGATCCGCTTCCCGCACCCGCTTTTCATAGAGGGTAAGAATGAAAAAGCCCTGTGTCGTATGCAGCAGGAAATTGGAGTTTTCGACCCCCTCGGCAATGCCTTTGGCCGACAGCACATCGCCGATCGCATATTGGGCGACAAATTCGGTCAATTCCTCATCGGACACATCGGTATAAACGGCCAAGGACTTACTCCGTCTCGATCTCGCGCAAGGCACGCGGCAGCGGAAAGAACACGCTTTCATCCGCTGTCATAAAGGTTTCCACCGTCACATGGTAGCGTTCGGAAAACGCATCGATGATTTCTTCCACCAGCACTTCGGGTGCCGAGGCCCCCGCCGTGATGCCCAGACGGCTGATGCCCGAAAATTGGGTCCAATCGATGTCATCGGCCCGCAATACCAGCGCCGAGACCTTGCAACCCGCCCGCTCGGCCACTTCGCGCAAGCGTTGCGAATTGGAGGAATTGGGCGAACCGACCACGATCATCGCATCGACCCTGGGGGCAATCTGCTTGACCGATTCCTGACGGTTGGTGGTCGCATAGCAAATATCTTCCTTGTGCGGACCGGCAATCTCGGGAAAACGGCTTTTGAGCGCGGCAATCACCGCTTCCGTATCATCGACCGACAGGGTGGTTTGCGTGGCATAGGCCAGCTTGTCGGGATGTTCGGGGGTCAGCGACAGCACATCCGCTACCGTTTCGACCAGCAAGACCGCGCCTTCGGGCAATTGCCCCATGGTGCCGATCACTTCGGGATGACCGGCATGGCCGATCAGCACCACGATGCGGCCGCGCCGGTGATGCAATTCGGCTTCGCGGTGCACTTTGGTCACCAGCGGGCAGGTCGCATCGAGCGCGAACAAGCCGCGTTTTTTGGCCTCGTCCGGCACCGATTTGGGCACGCCATGGGCCGAAAAAATCACCGGAGCCTTGCCGTCGGGGACTTCGTCGAGCTCGTCGACAAAAATCGCGCCCTTCTGTTTCAGACTCTCGACCACATATTTGTTGTGCACGATCTCGTGGCGCACATAGACCGGCGCACCATAGAGTTTCAAAGCCTGTTCCACCGCATCGATCGCCCGCACCACACCGGCACAGAACCCGCGCGGGGCGCACAGCATGATCTGCAGCGGCGGCTTGGAGGTGCTGATAACGAGATCGGGATGGGGTGACATAAGTTCCAACACGTTCGGAGACGGACACAATCGACAGATGAATGTTGTGAAGGCGCGGCCCGCAGCCTGTCAAGCCATCCGGCTCGCCTTTGACACGAAAACCTGTCACAAGCATAAGATTGCCGTCCCGCCGATTGAAAGTGCCCCTTTGTGACCGACCCGTCCACCCAAGCCAAATCCGAAGCCAAATCCGAAGCCAAAT
>CAIYZJ010000076.1 GCA_903930675.1 uncultured Hyphomicrobiales bacterium | reverse complement strand
TGGGCGACATGATCAAGATCGGGCGTCGCGGCTCGCTGACCGGCGTGGTCAGCGTACAAGGCAAGCAGGGCCATGTGGCCTATCCCGATCTGGCGATCAACCCGATCAGTGGTTTGATGCGCCTGATGGCAGCCTTGAAAGACACGCCGCTTGACGCGGGGACCGCGCATTTTGCACCCTCCAATCTCGAATTCACCAGCGTCGATGTCGGCAATCCCGCCAGCAATGTCATTCCCAACACCGCCCAAGCCGTGTTCAATGTCCGCTTCAACGACGTCTGGACCTCGACCAGTCTGGCCGAAGCCCTGAGCGCGCGTCTGCAAACGGCAGCGGGCAACGAAATCCGCTATCAGGTGGAGTTCAAACCCACCAATGCCGAAGCCTTTCTGACCGCGCCCGGCCCGTTTGTGGAGATGGTGGCCGATGTGGTGGCCACGCAGACCGGACTGACCCCGAAACTCTCGACGACAGGGGGCACATCGGACGCCCGCTTCATCAAGAATTATTGTCCGGTGCTGGAATTCGGGCTGGTCGGCCAGACCATGCACCAGATCGACGAGCGCGTCGAAACCAAAGATCTGGTCGAACTGGCCGACATCTATCAGGCCATTCTGGATCGTACTTTTCAGTCGTAATCGACCCCGACCAGATAGAGCCCCGCTGACGGGGCCATCGGGCCGCAACGCGCCCGCTCGCAGGCGTTGAGCGCGTCTTCGAGATCCTGAACAGACCAGCGGCCCGACCCCACCAGAGCGAGCGATCCGACGAAGGACCGCACCTGATGATGCAGGAACGAGCGGGCCGAGGCACGGATATGGATTTCCTCGCCCAGCCGCTCCACGTCCAAGCGGTCCAAAGTCCGGATCGGGCTGTTGGCCTGACATTCGGCAGCGCGGAAGGTGGTGAAATCATGCTTGCCGAGCAGGCGTTGCGCGCCCTCGTGCATCACAGCGGCATCCAGCGGCCACGGCACATGCCAGATGCGGTTGCGCTCCAGACTCGGATGCGGACGGCGGTTGAGAATGCGATACAGATAATGGCGTTTGCGCGCCGACATGCGCGCACTGAAGGTCTCGTCGACCTTTTCGGCGGACAGGATCGTCACCGGCTCGGGCTTGAGATAGGCATTGATGGCATCGCGGACCGTATCGGGCTTCCAGTCGCGTTCCAGATCGAAATCGATCACCTGATGCGTGGCATGTACGCCGGAATCGGTGCGGCCCGCCGCATGGATCCGCAGGGTCTGGCCGGAAAAGCCCAGAATGGCTTCCTCGATCGCCTGCTGGACGCTGCGATGGCCCTTCTGGTGCTGCCAACCGGCATAAGGCGTGCCGTCATATTCGACGATGAGTTTATAACGCGGCATCACAAAAACCGTTGCGGGGGGCCAAGCGGCATGCCGCGCAGAAAATCGGCGGCGGGCATGGGCTTGGATCCCGCCCGCTGCAGGGTCGACAGCCGCACCGCGCCGTGTCCACAGGCCACCGTCAACTGTACATCGAGCAAAGCCCCCGCCTCGCCCGCACCATCGACGCAGACCGATTGCAGGATTTTGACCCGTTCCGGCCCTTTGCCGAAATCGAACAGGGCATAGGCCCCGGGAAAGGGCGACAGACCCCTGATCAGATCATGGACCTGCGCGGCGGGCTGCACCCAATCAATCCGGCTGTCCTCGTTGCCGATCTTTTTGGCATAAAGCACGCCCTCGTCGGGCTGCCCGGTAAAGACCAGCCTGTCTTGCGCCAAAGCCGCCAGTGCCTTGACCATCAATTGCGCGCCGCGCACCGCCAATTCGTCATGCAGCTGGCCGGCTGTCATATCGGGTCCGATCGCCACGGTTTCGACCATGCCGACGGGGCCGGTATCCAGTCCCTCGGCCATCTTCATCACCGCAATGCCGGTTTCGCGATCCCCGCTCATGATCGCCCGCTGGATCGGCGCGGCCCCGCGCCAGCGCGGCAGCAAGGACGCGTGCAGATTGAGACAGGCCAGCCGCGGCGCATCCAGAATCGCTTTGGGCAGGATCATCCCGTAAGCCACCACCACCGCCACATCGGCCTTGAAAGCGGCAAAAGTTTCGGCTTCTTCGGGTGAGCGAAGGGTCGAAGGCGTCAGCACCGTCAGGCCCAGCGCTTCGGCAGCCTTGTGGACAGGCGACGGCCGCAAGGCCATGCCGCGACCGGCAGGGGCGGGCGCACGGCTGTAAACCGCAACAATCTCGTGGCCTGCCGCATGCACCGCCTGCAAAGTGTGAACCGCAAAATCCGGCGTGCCCATCACGATCACCCGCAAGGGTTTGGCAACAGACGGACTGTCGGATCGGGCCATGACCGGGCTCATTGCGCCCCTTTCAGGCATCGCAGTCGCGTTTGGCGGCTTTGATGAATTTTTTGATGACCCGCTCGCGCTTCAACCGCGACAGATGGTCAATGAACAGCACGCCGTCGAGATGGTCGATCTCGTGCTGGATGCAGGTGGCCAGCAGCCCCTCGCAATCCATCTCGTGATCCTGCCCGTTGGCATCGTGATAGCGGATGCGCACGGCGGCGGGACGTTCGACCTCCTCGTAATAATCGGGGATCGACAGACAGCCTTCCTGATGGATGTTCAGCTCGTCCGACACCGCGATGATTTGGGGATTGATAAACGCCATCGGATGCTGCTCGTCCTCTTTGGGCGAGACATCGACGGTGACCACCCGCTCCGTCACCCCGATCTGGATGGCGGCAAGGCCGATCCCGGGGGCGTCATACATGGTGGCAAACATGTCATCGACAAGCGCCTGCACGCGTGCGTCAAAGGCCGTGACCGGTTTTGAAACCAGTCTCAGCAAGGGATCGGGCAGGATGATAATGGGTCTGATGGTGCTCATGTCAGTGACATAATCAACCACGGGCTTGGCGTCAAATTGTTCTGTGGCTGAAACCGTTCTGTTTTCGTTCTCGACACGCAAACCAGATATGCTAGGGTTTGGCTCGTTTGAGTCTCCCCCCTCATTGTTTCGGACGGCATATGGATCAGGTCTTGTTCAATCTCGGCGGCATTGCGGTAACGCCGTCCCTGCTGGCAATCGTGGTGTTGATGCTGGGTCTGTCGCTGGTGATCCGGCGGCCGCAATCGCCCCTGAAGGATGAATTGGCCGAGGCGTTGGCCCTCGAGCGGCAGCGCGACATGGAAGAAAAACTGACTGCTTTGCTGCGCGTGCAGGCGGAGTTGAATGGCCGCATGGCGCAAATGGGCGAGACGGTCGACAGCAAGCACGGCCATCTGACCCGCATGCTGAGCGAAAGACTCGAGGGTTTGCAGACCCGTCTCGGCGATGGCATGACCGCGCATTTGACCAACACCCATGACAATCTGACCAAGCTCAACGAGCGGCTGGCGGTGATCGACGAGGCGCAAAAGCGCATGGGGCTTTTGACCAGCGAGATGCTGTCGCTCAAGGATATTCTGTCCAACAAACAAAGCCGCGGCGCGTTCGGCCAGGGCCGGATGGAGGCAATCGTGCGCGACAGCCTGCCGCCCTCTGCCTATGAATTTCAGGCCACACTGGCCAATGGTAAGCGGCCCGATTGCATCATCCGCCTGCCCGGCGATCCGCGCCCGCTGATCATCGACGCGAAATTTCCGCTCGAGGGCTTTACCGCCTTCAGGGAGGCGCAGACCGACGAGGCCAAAAAGGCCGCAATTGCCCGCGTCAAAACCGATATCGGCGCGCATATCCGCGATATTGCCGAAAAATACCTGACACCGGGCGTGACGCAGGAGATTGCCATTCTGTTTGTGCCCGCCGAGTCGCTCTATGTCGATTTGCAGGAGCATTTCGAGGATATGGTGCAGCGCGCCCATCGCGCCCGCATCCTGATTGTCTCGCCCTCGCTGCTGATGATGGCCATTCAGGTGATGCAGGCGATTGTGCGCGACAGCAAGATGCGCGAACAGGCCCATCAAATTCAGGACGAGGTCCGCCGCCTGCTCGAAGATGTCGGCCGCTTGCGCGACCGCGTCGGCAAGCTCGACACGCATTTCCGGCAATCGCAAGAGGATGTAATCCAGATCACCACCTCGGCCGACAAGGTGCTCAAACGCGGCGAGCGGATCGAGGCCATGGATTTCGAAGCCCCCGCCATTGCACTCACCGCCGGCCAACCCGCCCCGCTCGGCGAGTTGATGCCACCGCCGGAGCCCGATACCCTGCCCTCGCCGCTCAACCGCAACCGCGATTTGCTGGGATAACAAGGGCCAATTCCACCCGCGCTCCAACGGCCTCACGAACCGACACCCTGTCATGACCGCCCTTGTGGCGGTCATCCACGACTGTTTGTCAGGCTTCCAAAGACGCGGATGGCCGGGACAAGCCCGGCCATGACACGAATAGGAGCCCGTTTGACGGGGACAGGTTAATCCTGCACCACCATGATATGCACGCGGCGCGGGCCGTGGGCGCCGAGCAGGATGACCTGTTCGATATCGCCCGAGCGTGATGGACCGGTCACCCAATTGACCACGCGCGGCATCTGGCCCTTGCCGTATTGCGCGCGCAGATTGGACCACATGGTCTCGTAATCGCCGGTAATATCCTTGGCGCTGACCACGACCAAAGCGTGATCGGGCAGGAAATTGATGGTGGTGGGGTTTTCGGCACTCGCCGTCATCACCAGCGTGCCGGTTTCGGCAACACCAGCAAAGGCATGGTTGAGACCGGCCAGATCATTGCCGTCGCTGGGGCCGTGCGACAATTCGATGGCCGTCTTGCCCCAGTCCAGATCCGCCATGCGCGGATCGCTGCCGATGCGTAACTGCGCGGGCAGGTTGTTCTGGCGCAGATAATCGGCCACTGCAGCAGGCACATCCTGATAGGAAGCCACATCGACGACAGAGGCCAGCGTCGCCTTGGCCTGTTCCTTGAACAGTGCGACTTGCCCCTCATGCGGCAATTGGCCGCGCGCCACGGTCAACCCGCGCGGGGCATTGGCCAGCCGTTCGGTGACGGTGTCGAGCCTTGGCTTTTCCTGACCTGTCACGCCCAGCGAGCGGCGGATGGTGGACAGGATTTCCTCGCGCGCGCTCATGCGGCCCTCCCATTGTTCTGGGTCGATTTGCGATGGGCCTGATAGCGGCTCTGGAATGTACCGCCCTGCGGGGCCGGAAAATCGCGGTAATCCGTCCAGCCCGAGGCCAGCGGCACGGACGAGAAACAACCCTTGTCGCGACCCAGCCAGCCCATGACATTCATCATCAGGCTGGTGGCGAAACGATAGAGAGCCGGACGCTTGGCAAAAAACGCCCAGAATTTGATGCCCGAGCGCATGGTGGCAGGCGACAAATGCCGCTCGAACTCGGCCTCGCGCCAATGCCGCATCATTTTGGGCAAAGGAATCCGCACCGGACAGACACTCTCGCAACGGCCGCAGAAGGTCGAGGCATTGGGCAGATGCCCTGCTTTGTCGACCCCCAGCAAAGTCGGCGTCAGCACCGCACCCATCGGGCCGGGATAGACCCAGCCATAGGCATGGCCGCCGACCGCATGATAGACGGGGCAATGGTTCATGCAGGCGCCGCAGCGGATGCAGCGCAACATATCCTGAAACGCCGTGCCGAGCATGGAAGAACGGCCATTGTCCAGAATCACCACATGATAATTTTCCGGCCCGTCGAGATCGGCGGCGCGGCGCGGGCCGGTCGAGAATGTGGTGTAGACCGACATTTCCTGTCCGGTGGCCGAGCGGGCGAGCACGCGCAAAATCTGGCTGACATCTTCGAGCGTCGGCACGATTTTTTCGAGCGAGGCAATCACGATATGGGTCTTGGGCAGGGTTTGCGTCAGATCGCCGTTGCCTTCGTTGGTGACGATGATCGAGCTGCCGGTTTCGGCGACCAGAAAATTCGCACCGGTAATGCCGACATCGGCGGCCAGAAACTTCGAGCGCAATACCTGCCGCGCTTCGGTCAGCAATTGCACCGGCTCGGACAAATCACGACCGGCATCGAGATGGGTGTGGACGCGGCGGAAATCGCTTTCCACCTGTGACGCGTTCAAATGCACAGCAGGCGCAATGATGTGCGAAGGCGCCTCGTCGCGCAGCTGGATGATATATTCGCCCAGATCGGTTTCGACCGGCACAATGCCCGCCGCTTCCAGCGCGGCATTGAGCGCAATCTCCTCCGAGATCATCGACTTGCCCTTGGTGACCGTTTTGGCACCGGCATCATGGCAAATGCCCAGAATGATCTTGCGCGCCTCCTCGGCGGTGCGCGCCCAGTGCACATGCCCGCCTGCCGCCGTCACATTGGCCTCGTATTTCTCCAGATAGAGATCGAGATGCGCCAGAGCGTGGTTTTTGATGTCTCGGGCCGAATCGCGCAGGGCTTCGAATTCCGGCAATTTGGCGGCCACAGCGGCACGCTTGTCGATAAAGCCGGAGCGGACATTGGTCATCGCCCGTTGCAGTTGGGGATCGGCTAAGGCCTCGGTGGCATTGGCAATAAAACGTTTGGTGGTGGGATGGGCACTCATGATGCGCTCCTTATGACTGTGCGCTGACGCGCGGTGCGCCGATCGGCGGCTCGTCGGTCATCCCGGCCAGCACCTCGGCGACATGACGCACCTCGATGGATTTGCCCTCGCGGGCCAGCTTGCCTGCCATGTTCAAAAGGCAGCCCAGATCACCGGCCAGCAGGGTCGGCGCGCCTGATTCGGAGATGTTTCCGGTCTTTTTCTCGACGATGGAATTGGAAATCTCGCCATATTTGACCGCGAATGTGCCGCCGAAGCCGCAGCAAACCTCGCTCTCGTTCATCTCGACCATGGTCAGGCCGTTGACAGAGCCGAGCAATTGGCGCGGCTGGTTCTTGATCTTCAATTCGCGCAGGCCAGAACAGCTGTCGTGATAGGTGACAGCGCCGTCAAACGAGGCATCGACCGATTTCACCTTCATGACATCGACCAGAAAGCTGATCAATTCATGGGTTTTGCCTGCCAGAGCCTGCGCCTTGGGGGCCAGATTGGGATCATCGGCAAACAATTCGGGATAATGCGCCTTGATCATGCCCGCGCACGACCCCGAAGGCGCAACCACGTAATCGCAATGCGAGAAGGAGCGGATGACCTGTTCGGCCAGATCGCGGGCGGTGGCGCGGTCGCCCGAATTGTATCCGGGCTGGCCGCAGCAGGTCTGGCTGGGCACTTCGACCTTGCAGCCGGCCTGTTCGAGCAATTTCAAAGCCGCAAAGCCAATCGAGGGGCGCATCAAATCGACCAGACATGTCACAAACAGTCCGACCCTCGGCGCACGCGAAGCCGCTTTATCCTGAGCCAATCTCATCTCCTCAACCTGCTGTGTCCGTTATCGGCTGGCCAAGTCATAGCATAGGCGCAACGGATCTCCATTTTCAGTGTGGAACAGGCGCACCGTGCTTTCAAGCACCCGCGCCTGTTCATGTGTCGACAAACCGGAGCCGTCAACGATATAAAATTCACTCAGAGCTTTTTGCCGTCGGCCGCAAAGGTCTTGAAATAGGCAATCAGATTGTCGATTTCCTCGTCCTTCGGAATTCCTGCAAAAACCATCTTGGTGCCGGGAATTTTGGCCTTGGGATTTTTGATATATTCACGGAACGTGTCTTCGTCCCATGTCAGGCCGGATGTCTTGTTGGCCTCGGTATAGGTGTAACCTTCGATCGAACCGGACTTGCGACCGATCAACCCATTGAGATTGGGACCAACCCCGTTGCGGGCCCCTTCCCCGATCTGGTGGCAGGCCTTGCATTTGAGAAAGGTCTTTTCACCCAAAGCGGCATCTTGTGCGGAAGCAGGCATTGCTTGCCCCAGCACCACAGCCAAAGCCAGCAGCGAAACGATACGGATCATGTTAAACCTCGTTGAAGTCCTGTGTGTCTGACAGCAGGCCAAACTACATGGATGCTGCCTTTTACCATAACAGACAGATAGGATATGAACCAGTTTTGCATAGCTGCTCGGCGGTAATAAATTCGGGCGCCCCTGCAAACAGCTCCGCAGTTGATCTGCCGGATGACAAAATGCGTGATTGGTTTAAGGTGAAGCATCAAGGACGGATAACAGCTCGGTCGAGCCGCAATATCCGTCGATTGGCGAGGATATTTGACCATGGGTATTGCTTTTCCTGTTCCCGATCAGGCCATTGTGGCCCGCCGTGATGACATCATCGCCGGTCTGGCCCGCCTTTTGCCCGCCGACGGACTGGTGACATCGGACGACGAGCGGCGCGCTTTCGAGACCGATGCGCTGACCGCCTATCGCAAAATGCCGCTGGCCGTGGCCCTGCCCACCACCACCGAACAGGTCGCGGCCATCATGGCCTATTGCCACACCAACGGCGTCAAAGTGGTGGCACGCGGCGCGGGCACCTCGCTGGCAGGCGGGGCTATCGGGCAGGAGGATGCGATCATTCTCGGCCTCTCGAAAATGAGCAAGGTGCTGGATGTCAATTTTGCCGACCGCACCATGCAGGTGCAGGCGGGTATCACCAATCTGGCGATTTCCGATCACGTCATGCCGGAACGGTTCTTTTACGCGCCTGATCCCTCCTCGCAGCTGGCCTGCACGATCGGCGGCAATATCGGCATGAATTCGGGCGGGGCGCATTGCCTGAAATACGGCGTGACCACCAACAATATTCTCGGCGTCCGCATGGTGCTGGTCGACGGCACCATTGTCGAAATCGGCGGCGAGGCGATGGATGCGGCGGGTTATGATTTTCTCGCCCTGATTGTCGGCTCTGAAGGGCAGTTGGGCATTGTCACCGAAGCAACCGTGCGGATCCTGCGGCTGGCCGAAGGGGCGCGTCCCGTGCTGTTCGGCTTTGCGACGTCGGAGGAGGCGGGTGCTTGCGTGGCCGCCATAATCGGGGCGGGAATCATTCCGGTTGCGATGGAATTCATGGACAAGCTGGCTATCGAGATTTGCGAGGCCTATGCCAAAGCCGGTTATCCGCTCGATGTCGAAGCCCTGCTGATCATCGAGGTCGAAGGCTCGGATGCCGAAATGGATGCCACGCTGGCCCGCATTGTCGAGATCGCCAAACAGCACGGTGTCGCCACCGTGCGCGAATCCAAATCGGCGATGGAAACAGCCGCGATCTGGAAAGGCCGCAAATCGGCCTTCGGTGCGACGGGACGGATTGCCGATTATATCTGCATGGACGGCACGATCCCGACCGGACAATTGCCGCTGGTGCTGCGCCGCATGGATGAAATCACCAAACATTACGGCCTGCGCGTCGCCAATGTGTTCCACGCCGGCGACGGCAATCTGCATCCGCTGATCCTCTATAATGTCAACGACCCCGAAGAGGCCCGCAAGGCCGAAGAAGCAGGCAATGACATTCTCAAACTCTGCGTGGAAGTGGGTGGTTGCCTGACCGGCGAACACGGCGTCGGCATCGAAAAGCGCGATTTGATGCGGTTCCAGTTCAACGAGGCCGATCTCGGCCAGCAGATGCGCGTCCGGTCCGTGTTTGACCGCAAATGGCTGCTCAACCCCGCCAAAGTCTTCCCGCTGGACGGCAGAATTGCCGGTTGAGACATCATGAGAGACAAGACCCGCTGAAATGAAAGATCAGATATGACGGCGCTGACACCCACTTGTGACGAAGACATTATCGAGGCGATCCGGCTGGCCCGCAGCGAGCGCTCCTCGATTGCCGTTGAAGGTCAGGGCACCAAACGTCTGATGGGACGCCCGATGCAGGCCAAGCGCGTGCTGTCAATGCAAGCGATGACCGGCATCACGCTTTATGAACCGGCCGAACTGGTGTTGTCGGCCAAATCCGGCACGCCGGTGGCCGAGGTCGAAGCCACACTGGCCGCGCGCGGACAGATGTTACCGTTCGAGCCGATGGATTACCGGCCCCTGCTCGGCTCTTCGGGCGAGCCTACCATGGGCGGGCTGACCGCCACCAACCTGTCGGGCCCGCGCCGGATCATGGCGGGAGCCTGCCGCGACAGCCTGATCGGCACCCGCTTCGTCAACGGCCAAGGCGAAGTGATCAAATCCGGCGGGCGGGTCATGAAAAACGTGACGGGTCTCGATCTGGCACGCACCATGGCCGGATCATGGGGCACGCTCGGCGTGCTGACGGAAGTCACCTATAAATTGCTGCCACGCCCAGAAACCACACTCTCGGTGGTGTTTCACGGGCTGAATGACCAACAGGCCGTGGCGCTGATGGCGGCGGCGATCGGTTCGCCCTTCGAGGTCAGCGGCGCGGCGCATCTGCCGGTCGGCATCGACCGCATCGCCATGACCCTGTTGCGGCTGGAAGGCTTTGCCGAATCGCTGGCCTATCGGGCCGAACGCTTGCGTGTTCTGCTCGCCCCGTTCGGACGCTGCGATATCATTGACCAGACGGCTTCGACCAGCCTGTGGGCTCAAATCCGCGATGTCCGCTGGTTTGCCGAACCGCGCAACGAGGCGGTCTGGCGGATTTCCGTCCCGCCTTCGAAAGCACCGGCTCTGCTGGCGCAGATTGCGGCAGGACGGCGCATCCGCCATCTGCTCGATTGGGGCGGCGGGCTGGTGTGGATTGCCACGGCCTCCACCGAACTGGCAGGCTCGGAAGTGATCAGGCAGGCCGTGCGCCACGCCAAGGGCCATGCGCTGCTGGTGCGGGCCTCGGAAGGCGCGCGCGGCACCGACGGGACCTTCGAGCCGCTGGCCCCAGCTGTGCTGAAACTGTCGACAGGTTTGAAGAAAAGTTTTGATCCGGACCATGTGCTCAATCCGGGCCGGATGTATTCGGGGATTTAATCTGATGCAAACATTGTTCACCCCCGAAGGTCTGCAAGACCCTGCAATGCAGGCGTCCGAGAAAATTCTGCGCTCCTGCGTGCATTGCGGCTTTTGCACCGCGACCTGCCCGACCTATCTGCTGATGGGCGACGAACTCGATTCCCCGCGCGGACGCATCTATCTGATCAAGGACATGTTCGAGAACGGCCGTCCCGCCACCAAAGAAGTGGTGCGCCATGTCG
>CAIYZJ010000075.1 GCA_903930675.1 uncultured Hyphomicrobiales bacterium | reverse complement strand
GGGCAGGTGTGCCAGTCATTCATGGTCGAATTGAAATGCAGACCCGGATCGGCCGAAGCCCAGGCGGCATGGCCGATCTGTTCCCACAAATCGCGGGCCTTCAGGGTCTTGTGGACCTTGCCGTCGGTGCGGCGGATCAGGTTCCAGTCGCCGTCCGTTTCCACGGCGCGCAGGAAATCGTCCTTGATCGACACGGAATTGTTGGAATTCTGGCCCGAAACGGTCAGATAGGCTTCCGAATCCCAGTCGGTGTCATAGGTGTCGAACTGGATTTCGGTATAGCCCTGCTTGGCGAACTGCATGACGCGCTTGATATAGCTGTCGGGCACCATCACGCGGCGGGCTTGCTTGATTTCGCGCTTCAGAGCGGGGTTCTTTTCGGGATCGAAGCAGGCATCGTCCGGCCCGTCGCAATTGATGCAGGCCTTCATGATGGCCTTCAAATGCTTCTGGCACAGTTTGGAACCGGTCACGAGGGCGGCAACCTTCTGCTCCTCGCGGACTTTCCAGTCGATATAGGTTTCGATATCGGGATGGTCGGCATCCACCACCACCATTTTGGCGGCGCGGCGGGTTGTGCCGCCCGACTTGATGGCGCCCGCTGCACGGTCGCCGATCTTCAAAAAGCTCATCAGACCCGACGAGCGGCCGCCACCGGCCAGCTTTTCGCCTTCGCCGCGCAGCATCGAGAAGTTCGAGCCGGTGCCCGAACCATATTTGAACAAGCGGGCTTCACGGACCCACAGGTCCATAATGCCGCCTTCGTTGACAAGATCGTCGGCCACGCCCTGAATGAAGCAGGCATGCGGCTGCGGATGCTCGTAAGAGGATTTCGACTTGACCAGCTTGCCGGTCTGGAAATCGACGTAATAATGGCCCTGCGACGGACCGTCGATGCCATAGGCCCAATGCAGGCCCGTGTTGAACCATTGTGGCGAATTGGGCGCGCACATCTGCATCGCCAGCATGAAACGGTGCTCGTCGTAAAACGCCTGGGCGTCTTCCTCGGAGGTGAAATAGCCGCCTTTCCAGCCCCAATAGGTCCAGCAGCCCGCAAGGCGGTCAAACACCTGCTTGGCGCTCATTTCCGAGCCGAAACGCTCGCCTTCTGGCAGCTTGGCCAAAGCCTTGTCGTCGGGCTCCGAACGCCACAGCCATGACGGCACGCTGTTCTCTTCGACCTTCTTCAGGCGGGCGGGGACACCGGCCTTGCGGAAGTATTTCTGGGCCAGCACGTCGGCAGCCACCTGGCTCCACTGTTCGGGAACCTCGATGTTTTCAAGACGGAACACGATGGAACCGTCAGGATTCTTGATCTCGCTCGTCGCCGCGCGGAAAGTGATCGCGTCGTAAGGTGAATGTCCGCTGGCAGTGTAGCGACGGTCGATACGCATATGTGTCCCCTAAGGTTGGACGGCAATCCGCCCGGACTGGATAACCGGCCCATGAAAGTTGAAGTGCCATTGTCATCACCAGTGTGACGACGACACCCGAGTCATGACCATGGCCAAAACCACAGCCCCCCAACCCGACCCCGTTTCTTGCGCGCCAATCCCAGCTCTTGCTTGACAATCCGAAGCAAAAACGCGCTTGAGCGCGTGTCAGGCCCGAATTGACTCCACAAGGCCATTCCTTGGCGACGAGGCCTTGGACCAGCTGATGCGTCTACGGTTTATGTCAGGTCTGCACTGGCCCATATCCGCTGCGGTTTTGACTGGTGCCGCGTCGGTGTTTGGACTGTTGATCAGGATTCGGACGCTAACGACGGGACCCTGCATCGTCAAGGTCTAGTGTGTCGATTATTTAAATTCACTACATATAGGGGGTAGGGCTGTGAATAGTGGGTGTAAGAGCGAAGCAGGAGCCAAGTGTTTAGAAAATCGAACAAAATTAGGATGGCACACGGAAAAAATCACCCCGTGCAACGGCACAGGATGAGGTCTTACGTGTTACACGCTGTCCGCATGGCACGCATGCGGGACAAATCGAATCATAATCTGCCATGTTGCTGTGACCGCAAACAGTCCGAAAATCGGCTTCTCCACAACGAATCAACGCAAGAAAACCAATGTTGGACTGGACAGAGCGCGTCGGTCTCGCCATAGTCCGGCCAAATCGGTCTCCCGATTCAATATTTTTTTCTTCGGATAAGTTTTGGAACGGGCAAACAGTTCTGAATGGCCAAAGGGATAGTGATGAAACAGGTCCTGCTTCGTATTTTCACCTGGTGGAATGGCGCCACCGTCGGCACCTTGTTCCATACATGGCGCAAAGGCGAGCGCGTGGGTGAAGACCAGTTCGGCAATGTCTATTACCAGACCCGTGGCGGCAAGGTTGATCCGGCTTTGGGCATCGTGCGCCGCTGGGTCATTTATAACGGCGAAGCAGACGCTTCAACGATCCCGCCCGGCTGGTATGGCTGGATGCATCACAAGCTCGACGTGTTGCCCTCGCAGGAAGGTTATGTCGAGCGCGAATGGGAACAGCCCCATCAGCCCAACCATACCGGTTCGGCTTTGGCCTATCGTCCGCAAGGCTCGATTCTGAAGGGCCGTCAGGCACCCGCAAAGGGCAAAGATTACCAGCCATGGACGCCAGCCTGAGCCTGTGACGACAAAGGCCGGATACGATCTGGCCTTTTTCATGTGTGCATATATGGCGTTTTCATTGGCAAGTCCGGCTCTCCTTGATTTTGCCGCCTTTAACGGCGAGAGCTTATAGATCAATTGCTGGAACGAACGTGATACGGACCCAATCAAGCCCCTCCGAGCCACGCGCCATGCGTCCGATAATGCGGACTGCGCTGCTGTGTGCCCTGTTGGGTCTGACAAGCACGCCCGTGCGGGCCGAGCGGATCGTCAATGCTTTTGCCGATTTTGCCGGTCTCGACAAAATCACCGGTAGAATTATTACTTTTTCGGTGTCGATTGATGAAATGGTTCAATTCGGTACTTTGCGACTGAAAGCGCGGGCCTGCTATACCCGCCCGATCACCGAGGCACCGCAGACAGATGCCTTTGTCGAGGTCGACGAGGTCAAGCTCAACAAACAGATCGATCGGATTTTTTCCGGCTGGATGTTTGCCGCAAGCCCAGGGCTTCACGGGATCGAGCATCCGATTTACGATATCTGGCTGACGGGCTGTCATGACAGCGTTGCACCGGTGCGCGAAACACCTGTGACGCCAGCCAAACCGGCAACACCGGCCAAGCCTGCTGCTCCTCCCAAACCTGCTGCTCCTCCCAAACCTGCTGCTCCTGCCAAGCCTTCGACAAATACAAATCCTTCGACAAATACAAATCCTTCAGTGCCTGCAAAACCTCCGGCAGCTGCAAAGCCTGCTCCCAAACCGGCACCTGCCAAGCCGCCAGTCGAATAAACAGTGTGTCAATCGTGTCGGGCTTGCCGGATGATGCGGATGATATCGTCGGGCGTATCGCCTCCGTCACGCCCCAAAGCATGAAAATCACCCTCTTGATCAAGCGCCTTGCTTAAAACACCGCGATAAATTGTCCGGTCCATTTCTATCGCCCCCAGACTGGTCAGATGTGGGGTCACAAATTGCGTATCGAGCAAGCGGTAGCCGCCATAAATCAGGCGGGCAACCAGACAAGCGAGGGCGGCTTTGGATGCATCGGTGACGGTGTGGAACATGCTTTCGCCGAAAAAAACCGCCCCGATCGACAGTCCATACAGCCCGCCGACAAGGTGGCCGTTTTGCCGGCACTCGACAGTATGGACCATGCCGCGATCAAACAGCTCACCGAATAATGAACTGATGCGCGGATTGATCCATGTGTCTTTGCGGGTCGAGGCACAGGCGCCGATGACGGCGTCAAAATCCTGATCGACGCTGATGGTGAATGTGCCGGAGCGAATCGTCTGGCGCAGGCTTTTGCTCAGGCGGAAACCGTCCAGAGGAATTAAACCGCGTTTGCGCGGTTCGACCCAGAACAGCGATGGATCATCCGCCGATTCCGACATCGGAAACAGGCCCATGGCATAGGCCTGTAACACGATGTCTGCGGTAATATGATCGGGGGACGAGCGCATGGCAGCGTGATCCGTTAAACGACCCCCGATCTTCTGGGGCGATCAGGAAGGGTTGTCGTCCATCCCGCCGGAATTGAGGAATTTTTCCAGCCAGTGAATGTCGTATTGGCCGTTTTGCACATCGGGATTGCGCACCAGCGCGCGAAACAGCGGCAGAGTGCTTTCGATCCCTTCGACCACAAATTCATCCAGGGCGCGGCGCAGGCGCATCAGGCATTCGTTGCGGGTGCGGCCGTGCACGATCAATTTGCCGATCAGCGAGTCATAATGCGACGGAATCCGGTAGCCCTGATAGGCCGCCGAATCGACACGGACGCCCAGACCGCCGGGCGGGTGGAAATACTGGATCAGTCCGGGCGAAGGGCGGAAGGTCACAGGATGTTCGGCATTGATGCGGCATTCGATGGCATGGCCGTTGATGCGCACATCTTCCTGTTTGAAAGACAGCGAGGCCCCGGCGGCCAGCCTGATCTGCTCGTTGACCAGATCAATACCGGTGATCATCTCGGTCACCGGATGTTCGACCTGAATACGGGTGTTCATCTCGATGAAATAGAAATTGCCGTCCTCATAGAGGAATTCGATGGTGCCTGCGCCGAGATAGGACAGCTTTTGCATCGCTTCGGCACAAATCGTGCCGATTTTCTCGCGTTCTTCGGCATTGAGAGCGGGGGAGGCCGCCTCTTCCCAGACTTTTTGATGGCGGCGTTGCAGCGAGCAATCGCGCTCGCCCAGATGCACCGCATTGCCTTTGCCGTCACCCAACACCTGGATTTCGATATGGCGGGGCTTTTCGAGATATTTCTCGATATAGACCGCGTCATCGCCGAAGGCCGCCTTGGCCTCGGTCCGGGCTGCGGCCAGTGCGTAGGAGAGGTCATCCTCGGTCCGGGCGACCTTCATGCCGCGTCCGCCGCCACCG
>CAIYZJ010000074.1 GCA_903930675.1 uncultured Hyphomicrobiales bacterium | reverse complement strand
GGCGAAACCGGCCTGCAAACGGCCCGCATTCACATCGCGCAGAATATCGGGAATCGTGTCGTAAATTTTGACATCCGTAAACTGTTTTTTCAGCGGTTCGACATAGGCGGTGCCGACCTGCGCGCCGACGGCATAACCCTTCATGTCATCGAAGGAGGTATAGGCCTTGGTGTCCTTTTTGGGAACGATCAGCCCTTCGCCATAGGTGTAGATCGGATCGGAAAAGTCGATCTGCTCCTTGCGGGCGGGGGTGATATACATCGCCGCCGAAATCAGGTCGATCTTGCTGGTGGTCAACGCGGCGATCAGGGTTGAAAACTGCATCGGCTCGATCTGCACCTGAAAACCGGCGCGCTTGCCTGCCTCGGTCACCATATCAACCATCACGCCCTGAATGGTGTTGGTTTTGGTATCGAGGAAGGTGAACGGAATACCGGTCGGCGTGGAGCCCACCTTCAAAGTCTGCTGGGCCATGGCAGGCGTGGCCAGCATCAGCCCGATAACAGCGGTTTGGATGAGACGTTTCAAAGACATTGGGACCCCCGGTTGATGTTTGAATGGCGAAGTCTACGACGGGGGATCAAACTTGTGCAAGCCTTTGCTTCCCTCGCATAGCAAGTCAAAACCGGAGAAATACACATTCAAGCCAAAGATATGCTACCTGACACCGACAGTTCCGAATCAAGCGGCAAGATGATGAAAAAAACGGTCAGTCGTGATGTTTTAAGCGAAGCGCTGATCAGCGAGGCGATCGCTATGGCCTGGGCCGATGATGTGTCGTTCGACCGGATCAAGGAAAAGCTCGGTCTGAGCGAACCCGATACCATCAGACTGATGCGCACCCATCTCAAACCCACCAGCTTCAGACTGTGGCGCAAGCGCGTGTCGGGCCGCAAAACCAAACATGCCAAATTGCTGCGCCCGGAAAATTCATGATGAAGTCATGGTCGATCCTATCGGCACAGGCATATGTGCACCGGGAGCATGTCCGCGCTTATAGGCCATAAGATTGCGGCTGAAGGTCATCACAATCGTGCCGTCCTGATTGAAGCCCTCGGTGTCGAGATTGACGATGCCGGCATAGGGGCGGCTCGCGCTTTCGCGTTTTCCGGTCACCTTGCTGCGGGCATAAATCGTATCCCCGACAAAGACCGGATGGGGCAATTTGACCTCGTTCCAGCCCAGATTGGCCATGGTGTTCTGTCCGAATTCGGCCGCCGACAGGCCTGTCACCACTGCCAGTGTAAACGGGCTGGCAATAATCGGCTTTTTGAACGGGGTTTGCGCGGAATAATAATCATTGAAATGGACCTGATTGATCCCCAGCGCGATCAGTGTCAGCCATGCATTGTCTGCTTCGATCATGGTCCGGCCCATGCGGTGCGCATAAATCCGGCCGACCTCGAAATCTTCGTAGAACATGCCTTCATTCGAAAACGAGCCTGGAGCGGGAGCGGCGGGGTTGGTTGTGGTCATGGCCGGATCTTTCAGTCGGTTCGTGCGAATGGATCAGCCGATCACGCCGCGTTGCTGCAACGCGGTGATGTCGGCTTGCGAGAGCTGGAGGTCGCGCTTCAAAACCCCGACCGTATGCGCGCCGATGGCCACGGGTCCGGGGGTCGGCTTTTGCGGGGGGAAGTGCCCGAAGCGCGGGATCACATTGGTCATATGCAACGTGCCCTGATCCGCATCCTCGACATCGACAATCGATTGGCGGGCCATGACTTGCGGATTTTGCAGCAGGCTCGCTACCGTTTCCACGGGACCGACCGCACATCCCGCCTCGCTCAAAAGCCGCGTTGCCTCGGCGGCCGTCAAAGCGCCGCACCAGTGATCAACCAGCTCGTCGAGCGCGTCGACATTGGCAACCCGCAATTCATTGTTGAGGAAACGCGGATCCTGAACCAGCGTCTCTCCGCCCAGCAAATTCAGGAAGCGTACGGCCACCGGCTGCGTGCTGGCGGAAATGGCAATCCAGCAGCCGTCATTGCATTGATAGACCCCGCGCGGCGCGCTGTCGGGTTTGCGCTGTGCGCTGACAACCGGCTGATGATCGGCGTCATAGCTGATGATTTCCAGCTCCATGAATTTGAGCAGGGCCTCGTAAATCGCCAGATCGATGACCTCGCCCTGTCCCGTCTTCTGCGCCCTGTAAAGGGCAGCCAGAATTCCGTTGACCCCGACCAGCCCCGCCGTCACATCGCCGAGCGGAAACGAGGTCAAAGCGGGCCGCTCGTTGGAAAAGCCCCTGATGTCCTTGACCAGAACGGAGGAAACCCCGCTCATGGTCTCGGCCAAAGTGCCGAAACCGTGACGCTCGCGATAGGGCCCGGTCTGGCCGAATGCCGTCATCTGCAACACCACCAATTTGGGGTTGAGACGGCGCAATTCCCCGACACCGATATTGTAGCGATCCAGCGTACCGGGTCTGAAATTCTCGATCAGAATATCGAACTGGCCGATCCAGCGTTTGATCAGATCCTGCGCTTCGGGCTGATGGAGATCGAGTGCGACACTGAGCTTGTTGCGCCCCAGCGTGCGCCAGTACAGACCGATGCCATCGCGTTGCGCGCCCATCTTGCGGCCCGTATCACCACGGCCGGGCAATTCGATCTTGACCACCTCCGCACCATAATCCCCCAGAATGGAGGCGGCCAAAGGCGCGGCGATCATGGTGGCGATATCGAGAACCCGCACGCCGGAAAGCGGTCCGTCATTGGGCTTGGGCAGATCGGGAGTGCTCATACCGGATCACATCTTTCGCTTCAGTCATTATCCCGGATCACGGGCATGATGCCCGTGATCCGCGCAAGGCCGCAAGCGGGCCCGTTGGCAGGCTATTTCAGCCAGATATCGGCAAGGTCCTGATAGATCATATGGGTCGGCGACATGGTCCAGCCCTGCACGCGCGTTTCCATCACGACAATGCGCTGCCACCACAGGATCGGAATGGCATAGGCCTGATCGAGCAGTCGGTTCTCGAATTGCCGCACCAGTTTTTTGCGCTCGACCGGATCGACCATTTCGGCCTGACGATCAAACAGGCTGTCCAGCTCGCGGTCGATCGCCCGCTGGATCGCGACATCGGGGGCGCGGTCCGTCGAGATATATTTGACCAGCACATTGGTCGGATCATCGCTGAATTGGGTGAAGCTATCGAGCAGGGCCTCGAAGTTCCCCGATGTTTGCGCCGAATACCAGGCTGCGATTTCCACCTGCTTGTCCTCGACCTTGACGCCGATCTGGCGCAACTGGTCGATGATGAACACACCGGCTGTAATATAGGGCTGCTGGTTGCGGTTGATCATCGTGAAGGACAGGTTTTCATAACCGGCCTCTTTCAACAACCGTTTGGCCTCGGCGCGATTGGCGGCCATGTCGCGGCCATAGCCGGGCCATTGCACCATTTCGGCCTCGCTCGCCGCCCATTTGGAACCGGGACGGACCAGCCCGCCGATCGACCCCAATTGCGACACTTTGCTGAGATTGGCAGAGCCGCCCCACCGGTCAATCGCCAGCGACACGGCGCGGCGCACGCGCGGGTCATCAAACGGCTTTTTCTCGCAGTTGAAATTCATCAGCATGTGAAGCATCCACGGGCTTTCATGCGTTTGTGCATCGGCCCCCAGTGCCTTGACAATCCGGTCGCGCTCGTTCGGGGTAAAACCACGGAACTCCGCCATGATCTGCTTGCCCGCCATGGCATTGACCATGGCCGAAGGCGTCATAGTGATGGCGCGGAACCCGTCGAGATAGGGCTTGCCGGCTTTGAAATAATCATTGAACCGCTCGCCCACCCAATGCGAACCCGCGACATGTTCGACGAATTTGAACGGACCCGTACCCATCACGTTTTTGACCGGAAATGTCGGATCGGCCTTGAGTTTTTCCGCGCTGAAAATGGAATTCCAGGGCGAGGCAAACGTGTCCATGATCGAGGCATCGACCTTCACCATGCGAAACACGACGGTCAGAGAGTCCTGTGTCTCGATGCTTTTGATCTGGGCAAAGGAGGGCTGGCGGAACGAGGACACGCCTTTTGGCGGGTTTCGCAACCGCTCGTAAGACACCCGGACGTCTTCTGCCGTGAGCGTTGTGCCATCATGGAATTTGACATTCGGATGCAGTTTGAACGTATAGGTCAACAGATCGGGACTGATGGTCCAGCTTTGCGCCAGATCGCCGATGATGTTGGGATATTTGCCCGGCTCGTAAGCCAGCAAAGTCGAATAATGCGGCGACAGCCGATGCATCACGGCGAAGGTCGCGGTCTGGTGCAGATCATAGGTCGGCGGCTCGGCCGTCACTGCATAAGAGAGTGTCCCGCCCCGTTGCGGCTTGTCGGTGGCCCCCGCGCCTTGCGCCAAAGCGTGACTGCCCAATGCCAAAGCCGGCATCAGCAGGGCCGTGCGTCGGGTCATACTATGGATCGTCTCGTTTCGTGTATCCAATGCCATTGTTATGTCCTCACCTAAAAGAGTGTTCAGTTTCTATATTTGGGGTCGAACCAGTCCCGCAGGCTGTCTCCGAACAGATTGAAGGCAAACACCGAGAGCGAGATCGCCAATCCTGGAAACAGGATCATCCACGGTGCCTCGTTGTAGAAATTGGCGCTGTCACCGGCCAGCATCAGCCCCCAGGCCGGCTTTGGCTCTGTAACGCCAAGACCGAGGAACGACAGAGACGCTTCCAGCAAAATCGCCTGCGCGATGTAGGCGGTCAGCAACACCAGAAACGGCGCGATGACATTGGGCGCGATATAGCGCAGCAGGATATAGACGGTGGAATATCCCCCCGCGCGCGCTGCATCGACATAAGGCTGGGTGCGGATCGACAGGGTCGCGGCGCGGATCACCCGGCACGATCGCGGGATGATCGGAATCGCAATGGCAAACACCAGATTGAGATCAATCCCCAAAACCATTGTCTTGCCCATCACCGCCACCACCACAAGCGCCAGCACCACAATCGGGAATGACAGGATGATGTCGATAAACCGCTGCAACACAAGATCGACCCATCCACCATGATAGGCCGAGGCAATGCCGATGGCGGCCCCGATATGACAGCCGATCATCGATGACAGGAACCCGATGGTCAGCGCGGTGCGCGCGCCATAGACAATGCGGGTAAAAATATCACGGCCAAAACTGTCTGTCCCGAACGGATGCTCGGCAGACGGGCCGGTCAGCATCGCCCCGAAATCGACCGCTTCGGGATTGTAAAACGTGACTTGCTCGGCCAGCACCGCACAGCTTGCCATCACCACGATGATCAGCAAGCCCAAAGCGCCCAAGGGCTGCAAACGGCAGAACAGCAGGGCGTTTTTCAAAAGTCGTGTCAGCATCGCCATCCTGTCCTCCTTTCACATACGGGTTCGCGGATCGAGAAGTCCGTAAATCAGATCGACGATCAGGTTGACCGAGACAAAGATGATGGCGAGCAGGAACACGATGGTCTGGATCAGGATGAAATCATTCCTGATCACGGCATCGACGAACAGCCGGCCGATCCCGTTGAGATTGAACACCTGTTCCGTTACCACAAGGCCACCGATCAGAAAGGCAAATTCAAGCCCGATGATCGTGATGGCCGGCAGCAAGGCGTTGCGCATGGCATGTTTGAACACAACCATGAATTCACCGACACCTTTGGCCCGCGCCGTGCGGATATAATCTTCCTGCATCACTTCGATGATCGACGAGCGGATCATGCGGGCCACCACCGCCGCATAGCGATAACCCACCGCCAGTGACGGCCAGATCAGTTGCGACAGGTTTTTCACCGGATCTTCAAAAATCGACACATAAGTGACAGGCGGCGACCATTTGAAGAAGGTCAGCAGAACCAGAATGATGATCATGCCCAGCCAGAACGAGGGCACCGCCAGTCCGGCGATGGTAATGATCCTGACAAGGTAATCGATCGGGCTGTCGCGAAACAGAGCGGCAATCGTCCCCAGCGGCACCGCAATCAGCACGGCCACCAGAGCGGCCATAATCGCCACCTGGATCGACAGGCCGATGCGCCCGCCGATTTCCTGCGCCACCGGACGACCCGTCCACATCGAATTGCCGAAGTCCAACGTCACAAGCCCTTTCATCCACACATAGAATTGCTCGGGCAAGGGTTTGTCGAGGCCCAGTCTGGTCCGTTCGTCATTGATTTGCTGCTGGGTCACCCGCCCGCCATCCGAGCGCATTTTCAATTCGACCACATCACCCGGAACGATGCGGATCATCACGAAAGTGATCAGGGCAATGCCCAGCAGGGTCGGGATCATCAAGGCGATGCGGTTCAGGGCATAGCGGATCATTACGCACCCACCCGCTGGTTCACGGCTGCCGGATGATGGATGCAGGCGGCGAAGTGGTTGACGCTGATTTCCTCCAGCAGCGGATTGATGCGGTTGCACTCCGCCGTGACCATCGGGCAGCGATTGGCAAACAGGCATCCATGCTGGTTTGAAAACACCGGTCCGACTTCGCCTTGCAAAATCTGTCCCTGTCTGGCCCGTTCGATCAGCGGGTCAGGCACCGGTGCGGAGGCCAGCAAGGCGCGCGTATAGGGATGGCGGGCATCCTCATACAACCGGTCGCAATCGGCGGATTCCACCACCTTGCCGCGATACATCACGATGACCCGATGCGAGATATGCCGCACCACCGCCAGATCATGCGCGATGAACAGATAGGATACGCCCAATTTGGCCTGGATACTGGCCAGAAGATTGATGATCTGGCCTTGAATCGACACATCCAGTGCCGAAACCGGCTCGTCGCAGACGATCAGATCGGGCCCGAAAGCCAGCGCGCGCGCGATGCCGATCCGTTGCCTTTGCCCGCCCGACATCTGGTGCGGATAGCGGTCCTTGACCTCGCGCAGCAGGCCGACCTGATCGATCAATTCGTTTACACGGTCCTGCGCCGCTTTGGGAGACAGGTCCAGACATTGCGTCAATGGTTCCAGCAGGGTCTCGCCCATCGTCATGCGCGGATTGAGAGAGGCATAGGGATCCTGGAAAATCACCTGGATCCGTTGCCGCAACGCCCTGATCCGCGCCGCAGAAGCCGAGATCAGGCTCTCGCCGTCAAAGCGGATATCACCGGAACTTGTGCTCTCCAGTTTCAGGATCATCCGGCCCACGGTTGTTTTGCCGCAACCCGATTCGCCTACCAGACCAAGGGTCTCGCCGCGCTTGATGGTGAAGGATACATCCTTGACCGCATGCAAAGCCATGGCACCCGAAAACCAGCCCTTGCCCGCTCCACCGAAATGCTTGTTGATATTGACAACCTCGAGCAGCACATCACTGCGCGACACTTCGCGCTCGCCTCCCACGGGGGCTGGCTTCATATCGGCAGGCAGGGCATCGCCTGACAGATGACAGGCCACTTCATGGCCCGCATCGGCAGTCAGCGCAGGCGCTTGTTGACGGCACAGATCGGTCACCAATTCGCAGCGTGCGGCAAAACGGCAGCCTTGATGTTTCTCATACAAATTGGGCGGATAACCCTCGATGGTTTCGAGCAACGCCCCCCTTGCCCGGTCCAAGCGGGGGACCGAGCGCAACAGACCGCGCGTATAGGGATGACGCGGAGCTTTGAAAATCCGCTCAGCAGGACCCTGCTCGACAATGCGTCCCGCATACATCACTGCCACGCGGTCGGCATAGCGGGCGACAATGCCGAGATTATGGGTGATAATGACCAGTGTAATCCCCAGACGCCGCGTCAGATCGCGCATCATTTCGAGAATCTGCGCCTGAATGGTCACATCCAGTGCTGTGGTCGGCTCATCGGCGATAATCAGACGCGGATGGCAGGCCAGTCCGATGGCAATCATCACGCGCTGGCGCATGCCACCGGAAAACTGGTGCGGATACTGGTCCAGCCGCTTTTCCATCTCGTTGATGCCGACCATCGCCAGCAATTCGACAGCCCGCTCGCGCGCCTCCCCGTCCGACAGGCCGAGATGGTTGCGCAAGGGCTCGGTGATCTGGTCGCCAATCGTCAGAACCGGATTGAGCGAGGTCATCGGATCCTGAAAAATCATCGAAATGTCACGGCCACGCCGTTGGCGCATGGCACTTTCGCTTTCAACAAGCAGGTCGGACCCGTCAAACAGGATACGCCCGCCGACAATCGAAGCCGCGGGGCGAGGCAACAGCCGCATCACCGACAGGGCCGAAACCGACTTGCCGCATCCGCTCTCGCCCACCAGCGCCAGCGTCTCGCCCTTGTTGACCGACCAGCTGACCCCGTCGACAGCGCGAAAATGCCCGCGATTGGTGTTGAATTCGATCTGGAGATTGTCGACAAACAACAGGCGATCATCACGCGCTGGCGCATGCCACCGGAAAACTCGTGCGGGTACATCGTCACACGCCGCGCCGCTTCCGGAATCTTCACGGCATCGAGCATGCGCACCGAGGCGGCACGGGCTGTGGCGCGGTCTTGCCCCTTGTGGAACTGCAGCACCTCGGT
>CAIYZJ010000073.1 GCA_903930675.1 uncultured Hyphomicrobiales bacterium | reverse complement strand
TTCCAGCCAGATCAGGCTTTCGAGATCGAGATGGTTGCTCGGCTCGTCCAGCAGCATGGCATCGGGGCGCATCAACAGAATCCGCGCCAGTGCGACCCGCATTTTCCAGCCGCCCGACAGCGCGCCGACATCGCCTTCCATCATCTCTTGCGAAAAGCTCAATCCGGCCAGCACTTCGCGCGCGCGCCCGTCGAGCGCATAGCCGCCCAATTCCTCGAAACGGCCCTGCACTTCGCCATAGCGTTCGATGATTTCATCCATCTTGTCGAGCTGGTCGGGATCGGCCATGGCGTCTTCGAGCGCCTTCAACTCGGCGGCGACTTCGGCCACCGGCCCCGCGCCGTCCATCACCTCGGCCACCGCAGAACGGCCAGACATTTCGCCGACATCTTGCGAGAAATAACCGATGGTGATGCCGCGATCGGTGCCGACAAGCCCTTCATCGGGCAATTCCTGCCCGGTCATCATCCTGAACAGCGTGGTTTTACCGGCGCCATTGGGGCCGACTAGCCCGACCTTCTCGCCCTTCAAAAGGGCTGCCGAAGCCTCGATAAACAGAATCTGGTGGCCGTTCTGTTTGGAGATATTCTCAAGTCGGATCATGGCGAAAACACACTTTCAATCATTTTTGCGCGCAGTCATTAGGCGCGCCCTTATGGCATGGGGCGGGCGATGAGGCCAATCTTTTAGCCGACAAGATCCCAATATTGGCGGGGACCGAACCGCTCGGCCAGAAAATCCACAAAAGCCCGTACTTTGGGCGAGAGATGCCGCGAGGTCGGATAGACCGCATTCAGCGACAGGGTTTGCGGCATATAGGCATCCAGCACCGTCACCAGCGTGCCGCTTTGCAAATCCGCCCCCACGATAAAGGTCGGCAGGCTGGTCAGCCCCATGCCTTTGAGGGCCGCGACCCGCAAGGCATCGCCGTTATTGGCGCTGATGCGCCCGCGGATCTCGACAGGCCATGATTTGGCGGGTGTATTCGGGCCGGCCAATGTCTGGAACTGCCATTCATTGGCCGTGGCCATATTGCTGTTGAGCAGACACAGATGATGCTTGAGATCGGCGGGCGTTAGCGGCACGCCGTGCTCGAGCAGATAGGCCGGACTGGCACAGACCACCCGCCGGATCGGCCCGAGCTTTTTGGCAATCAGCGAGGAATCCACCATGCCGCCGATCCGCACCGCAACATCGAACCCCTCGTCGACCAGATCGACGAAACGGTCATTCATCACCAGATCGACCGAGACATCGGGGTAGCGGGTCAAAAAATCCGGCAGCACCTGCGCCAGATGCAGAAAGCCGAAACTCATCGGCGCATTGACACGCAAGCGGCCCCTCGGCGATTCCTGCAATTGGGTCACAGCCCGATTGGCCTCCCCGAAATCGGCGAGAATACGCGCCGTGCGCTCGAAATAGCTCAACCCCGCCTCGGTCAAGGCCAGCGTGCGGGTCGAGCGATGGAACAAGCGCGCCCCCAATTCCGTCTCCAAGGCGCTGATATGGCGGCTGACCGCCGATTTCGACAGGCCCAGCCGTTCGGCTGCTTCGGTAAAGGATTTGGTTTCCGCGACTTTGACAAAGGCCTCGAGGGCCGACATCCGATCCATCATTACCCCTCTTATTGTTGCATTTTAAACAACAGATTGATGATAAACGAGTATATTGTTTCTTTATAAAGAACAACCTAATTTCACCTCCGGCAATAACCGCACCGGACACAAAGCCCGCTGTGCGGCCTGTTCGCCCATTTGATCAATTGAAGGATTTTGACCATGACCAATGCCATTCCGGCTGACGCCCCTTTTGCCCTCACGTCCGAAACACCCAAGCCGATCATTCCCGCGCTGCATGCGCTGGCCAATCTGTTCTCACCGCTTGCCGAACCTTTGGTGCGGGTGACCGCCGGTTTGCTGCTGGTGCCGCATGGCGCGCAAAAGCTGTTCGGCCTGTTCGGCGGCTATGGACTTGAGGCCACCGGCCAGTTTTTCGCCAGCAAATTGGGCCTGCCCGCCTCCTTCGCTTTGCTCGCCGGATTGATCGAATTCGCGGGCGGCCTGATGCTGGCCTTCGGCCTTGCCACCCGCGCCGTTGCCGTACTGGTGTTCGGCGTCATGGCGGTGGCCGTGGTGGCCGTGCATCTGCCCAACGGCTTTTTCTGGACCAGCGGCGGTTTTGAATATCCGCTGCTCTGGGCGGTTGTCGCTTTGTCCTATGCCATTCGCGGCGGCGGCGCGTTTTCGCTTGATCGCCTGATCGGCTACGAATTCTGATCAGACAGAGGCGGCGGAACGGATCATCCGGTCTGTCCGCCGCTCAAGACTTCAATGATTTGATTGTTCGAGAAAGGTCTGCCATGTCCCTCACCCTTCGCCCCTCGCTGGCACGCGGCCATGCCAATCACGGCTGGCTCGACAGCTATCACAGCTTCTCCTTTGCCGGTTATCACGACCCGGACCACATGAATTTCGGGCCTTTGCGGGTCATCAACGAAGACCGCATCCAGCCCGGCATGGGCTTTGGCACCCATGGCCACCGCGACATGGAGATCTTTTCCTATGTGCTGGACGGCGAGCTGGAGCACAAGGACGATATCGGCAACGGGGCTGTGATCCGTCCCGGCGATATCCAGATCATGTCGGCAGGCACGGGGATCCGGCACAGCGAATTCAACCCTTCGCAGGTCAACCCCGCCCATTTCCTGCAAATCTGGCTTTTGCCCGATCGCGAAGGCCACGCCCCGCGCTATGACCAGAAGCATTTCGGCGTTGCGGACAAAACCAACCGGCTGTGCCTGATTGCCTCGCCCGATGGCCGCGACGGCTCGGGCGCCATCCATCAAAATGCCTTGATTTTCGCGACAATCCTCAATCAGGGCCAGAGCGTGACACACGCGGTTGACGCCGGACGCAAGGTTTGGGTTCAGTTGATGCGGGGGCATTTGCAGGTCAACGGCACCGATTTACATGCCGGAGATGCCGTGGCTCTCGAAAACGAGGATCTTGTAACCCTCGTCTCCCGTGACGACAAAACCGAATGTCTGATGTTCGACCTCGCCTGACAATGATTTCATACAGAAAAGGAATGTTCCCATGACAAAAGTTCTGGTTCTCTATTATTCGAGCTATGGCCATATCGAAACCATGGCCACTGCCATGGCCGAAGGCGTGCGCGAGGCCGGTGCCGAAGCGGTCATCAAGCGCGTGCCCGAACTGGTGCCCGAAGACGTGGCCAAGAGCATCCATTTCAAGCTCGACCAAGCCGCCCCGATTGCCACCGTCGATGAACTGCCCGAATACGATGCCATCATCATCGGTGTGCCGACCCGTTTCGGCAATATGCCCGCCCAGATGAAAAACTTCCTCGACCAGACCGGCGCCCTGTGGTTTCAGGGCAAGCTGATCGGCAAAGTCGGCAGCGTGTTTGCTTCCAGTGCCACCCAGCATGGCGGGCAGGAAAGCACGATTTTGTCCACCCATACCGTGCTGCTGCATCACGGCATGGTCATTGTCGGCCTGCCCTATTCCTTTGCGGGCCAGATGGACAATTCGGCTGTCACCGGCGGCAGCCCCTATGGTGCAACCACCATTGCCAATGGCGACGGTTCGCGCCAGCCTTCCGACAACGAGCTGGCAGGCGCACGCTTCCAGGGCAAGCATGTGGCAACCATCGCCGCCAAGCTGAGAGCCTGATACGGCCTGCCCCCCCTCGCACAAAAATTGAACCGTGGCTTTGGCCACGGTTTTTTGATATGCCGCGCCCCGCCAAGTATCACGGGACACATCGCGCGCGCGCTCACTCATCATGCGGCGCGGTATCGGAGTTATGCTCAATTTGACTATAAAATATTCTTTGCCGAACATGTGTTTTGAGAGCGATCTTCAATAGACAATCAATCCATTACCGATCATCCTGAGGGCACAAGAACACCAAGGCACTCCGATGTGCCGCCTTCCGATACCAAAACCCGAGGAACCAGTTTGATGTCTTCTTCCATTTTCAAGGGCGTTGTCCCTGCATTGATGACCCCTTGCAAGGCCGACCGCAGCCCCGATTTCGCCGCCCTCGTGAAGATGGGCAAAAAGATGATGGCTGACGGCATGAATGGCGTTGTCTATTGCGGCTCGATGGGGGACTGGCCCCTGTTGACCGACGAACAGCGGATGGAAGGGGTCGAGCATCTGGTCAAAGCGGGAATTCCCGTCATTGTCGGAACCGGCGCACAGAACCCGCAACGGGCCAGCGCACTGGCCGCCCATGCCAAAAAGGTCGGGGCCGGCGGCTTGATGGTGATCCCGCGCGTGCTGTCGCGCGGCTCCTCGGTGGCCGCCCAGCGCGCCCATTTCGAAGGCGTGCTGGAAGCCGCCGTCGATCTGCCCTCCGTGATCTATAACAGCCCCTATTACGGCTTTGAAACCAAGGCCGATCTGTTCTTCGATCTGCGCAAGCGCTATCCGCATCTGATCGGCTTCAAGGAATTCGGCGGCGCGGCCTCGCTGCGTTATGCCGCCGAACATATTACCGGCCACGATGCCAGCGTCACGCTGATGGTGGGTGTCGATACGCAGGTGTTCCATGGCTATGTCAATTGCGGCGCGGTCGGGGCCATTACCGGCATCGGCAATGTGCTGCCCAAAGAAGTGCTGCATCTGGTTTCGCTCTGCGAGAAAGCCGCCGCGGGCGATGCCACCGCACGCCGTCAGGCACTGGAGCTCGAGCAGGCTCTGGCCATGCTGTCCTCCTTCGATGAAGGGGTCGATCTGGTGCTGTTCTACAAATATCTGTTGGTGCTGGAAGGCCACGCCGAATACAACCTGCATTTCAACAAGACCGACCAGTTGACCCCCAGCCAGCAGACCTATGCCCGTGACCAGTTGACCCTGTTCAAAAACTGGTATCAGAGCTGGTCGGCTTGAAGGCGCGCACCATGAAAGTCATTGATTCCCATACCGAGGGCGAACCCACCCGCCTGATTATCGAAGGGGGGCCGGATTTGGGTTCGGGCCCGCTGTCGGAGCGGTTGCAACGCATGATGCGCGATCATGACCATGTGCGGACCTTCGCCGTCAACGAGCCGCGCGGATATGATGCGCTGGTGGGTGCTTTGCTGTGCGAACCGTTTGACACAAGCTGCGCGGCGGGGGTGATTTTCTTTAACAATGGCGGCTATCTCGGCATGTGCGGGCATGGCACCATCGGCACCGCCGTCACGCTGGCGCATATGGGGCGGATCGGTCCGGGCACGCACAGGTTCGAAACGCCGGTCGGTGTTGTCTCGGTCGAGCTGATCGACCGCAACGAGGTGCTGATCGAAAACCTCGCCAGCTATCGCACGCAAAAAGATGTCACCGTCGACGTGCCCGGTCTCGGCCCTGTCACCGGCGATGTCGCCTATGGCGGCAACTGGTTCTTTCTGGTGCAGCAATCACCCTTCCCGCTCGAGATGGGCCATATCAACGCGCTGACCCAGGCCGCACAAGCGGTATCGGATGCGCTCGCCGCCCATGGCATTACCGGCACCAATGGCGAGCCGGTCGACCATATCGAGTTTTTCGGCCCGCCTGCCTCGCCCGAAGGCCATAGCCGCAATTATGTGCTGTGCTCCGGCGGCGCCTATGACCGCTCGCCCTGCGGCACCGGCACCAGTGCCAAGCTGGCCTGTCTGGCCGCCGACGGCAAATTGCCGCCCGGTCAGGATTGGGTGCAGGAAAGCATTATCGGCAGCCGCTTCATCGCCCGCTACCGGATGGAACAGGATCAGGTGATCCCCTCCATCCGTGGCCGCGCCTATGTGGTCGGCGAGGCGACATTGCTGCGTGATCCGCGCGACCCGTTTGCCGACGGCTTGAGGTAGTCCGCTCAATCCACCGTCGCCATCAGATCGGCATTGCCGCCCGCGGCTGCCGTATTGATGGTGATGGTCTGCTCGGTGACAAAGCGCAGGAGATAATGCGGGCCGCCCGCTTTCGGGCCGGTGCCCGACAGGCCGCACCCGCCGAACGGTTGCGTGCCCACCACCGCGCCGATCATGTTGCGGTTGACGTAGCAATTGCCGACCGGCAGGGTTTTGGTGACCTTTTCGATCACGCTGTCGATGCGCGAATGGATGCCGAGGGTCAGCCCGTAACCAAGCCCTGCCAAAGCCTCCAGCACAGCATCCAGCGCATCCGCTTTGAAGCGGACGATTTGCAGCACGGGGCCGAAGATTTCCTCGTTTGCCTGCCCGATGCTGTCGATTTCGAACAGATGCGGGGCCACGAACGATCCCTGACGCGGTGCCTCTCCGGCATAGACCAGACGGCCATGCTGCCCGAGCGTCTCAATCTGCGCCATGATTTGGGCCTTGGCCCCGCCATCGATCACCGGCCCGATATGGGTGGTGATCCGCTCGGGATCGCCCGGATGCAGGGTCTCGACCGCGCCCTTGATCATCGCCAGCAGACTGTCGGCCACATCCTCCTGCACACAGAGCAAGCGCAACGCCGAACAGCGTTGCCCCGCCGAACGGAAAGCCGAGACGACCACATCGTCGCACACCTGTTCGTTCAAAGCCGTGCCATCGACCAGCATGGCATTGATGCCGCCGGTTTCGGCGATCAGCGGCACGATCGGGCCTTCTTTGCCCGCAAGGCTCTGGTTGATCAGGCGCGCCGTGTGGGTGGATCCGGTAAAGACCACACCGGCCACCGAACTGTGCCGGACCAGCTCGGCCCCGATCAAGCCATCGCCCGGCACCAGATGCAGGGCCGAGGGTTCTACCCCCGCTTCGATCAGCAGTCGGGTCGCGGCAAAGGCCACCAGCGGGGTCTGTTCGGCGGGCTTGGCCACCACCGCATTGCCCGCCATCAGTGCGGCAACCACCTGCCCCAAAAAGATCGCCAGAGGGAAGTTCCACGGGCTGATCGCCACAAACACACCGCGCGGACGCAGGCGCAAGCGGTTGCTCTCGCCGGTCGGGCCGGGCATTACTTGTTCATGGGCCAGACTGCGCTCGCCCTCTTGGGCATAATAGCGGCAGAAATCGACGGCCTCGCGCAGTTCTGCCAAAGCATCGTCAAGCGTCTTGCCCGCCTCGCGCTGCAACAGCGACACAAACAAGCCGCGGCGGTGTTCCAGCAGATCAGCCGCCTTCCGCATGATATCGGCGCGTTGGCCCACGGGCACATGCTGCCAGCGCACGAAGCCTTTTGCCGCCGATTGCATGGCATGGCGCGCCATCTCCGCACTGGCCTCTTTGACTTCGCCGGTGGTGACACTGCTGTCTTGCGGGCTGGTCAATACCCGCACCTGTCCGGACTGTATGATGCCATTGACGAGCGGAGCTGCCTCACGCGGGGCAAGGGCCGCACCGGCTTTGACCTCGGCCAGCAAGGCAGTGAGGCTGGCCTCGTGGCCGAATTCGACACCGGATGAATTGCGCCGTCCCGCCCCGTAGAGGGCGGCAGGCAAAGCGAGCGAGCGGTGGCGGGCCTGATCGGGCGTACCGATCAGCGCATGCGGCCTGCGCAACAGGGTTTCGACCGGCACCGACGCATCGGCCGAGATCGAGACGAACGAGGAATTGGCTCCGTTTTCGAGCAGGCGGCGCACCAGATAGGCGAGCAAATCCCGATAGCCCCCGACCGGCGCATAGGTCCGGCAGGCCAGTTGCGGGTGCAAGGTCAGCAAATGGCGATAGAGCGTATCCCCCATGCCGTGCAACCGCTGGAATTCAAACCCGTCATAACCTCCCGCATCGGCCAGCACCGTGGCAACCGTGAGCGCGTTATGGGTAGCAAATTGCGGATAGAGGCGCGGACGCGCCGCCAGCAACCGGCGGGCACAGGCCTCATAGGCCAGATCGGTCATCGCCTTGCGGGTAAACACCGGAAAATCCGCCAAGCCCCGTTCTTGTGCGCGCTTGACCTCTGTATCCCAATAGGCCCCTTTGACCAGACGCACCATCATGGTGCGGTCAAGCCGCTGCGCCAGCGCATCGCACCAGTCGATCACCGCCATCGCCCGTTTTTGATAGGCCTGAATGGCCAGACCGAAACCGCTCCAGCCCGCCAGAGACGGATCGGCAAACACCGTCCCGACCACATCCAGCGACAATTCGAGCCGGTCGGCCTCTTCCGCATCGATCGTGAAATTCAGATCATGGGCCTTGGCCGCCCGCGCCAGATCGAGCACGATCGGGCAGAGTTCTGCCATCACCTGCGCATGGGCCGTCGCCTCGTAGCGCGGATGCAGGGCAGACAATTTGACCGAAATACCGGGCCGGTCCGGCAGGGGCTTGCCGCCCGCCGCCTTGCCGATCGCCTGTATGGCGGCATGATAGGAGGCACGGTAATGGCTGGCATCCTCGAGATTGCGCGCCCCTTCGCCCAGCATGTCATAGGAATAGCGGAACATCCGCCCCTCCGCACTGTCGGCACGGCTCAAGGCCTCGTCGATGGATTGGCCCAGCACGAAATGCTGTCCCAACAACCGCATGGCCTGACGCACCGCCATCCGCAAGGCAGGCAGGCCGATACGCTTGCCCAGTTGCGACAACAGGCCGTCGGGCGTTTCCCCCGGTCTGATCATCCGCGCCGACAGGCCCAAGGCCCAGGCCGAGGCCTGCACCATCAAGGGACCGGCAGGGCTGTCATGATGCAGGAAATCCCCCTGCCCCAACTTATCCTCGATCAGCTTTTCGGCGGTCAGGTGGTCGGGTACGCGCAACAAGGCTTCGGCCAGCACCATCAGTGCCAGCCCTTCGGGGGTCGACAGCGCATAGGCATGCAGCAAATCCTCGACCCCGCCGACGCCTTGCCCCGTATCGCGGATCGCGGCAATCAACTGCTGGCCCAAGGCATCAATCTCGTTTTCTTTGGCAACACTGCGCGCCGGATGCGCCAGCCAGCGGGCGGCAAACAGCGCGTCATCTTCGGCATAGGCGGCACGAAACGGGACAAATGATTGCGAGGCCATGGCAAAATCCTGTTGTAAATTCGGATCACACCAATTTATTGAAAAATTCAGGGATGACATGCGCTTATTTTGATATAAATAAGTGATAATCACTAAATTTTTATAATTTTATAGTGAAATACAAAGAATAAAAGGACAACCATGCCGGACAACGACCCGATTGACCGTCTCGACCGCCGGATTCTCGACCTGTTGCAGCGTGACGGGCGGTTGAGCCATGTCGAACTGGCCGAGCGGATCGGCCTGTCGCCGACCGCCGCCTCCGAGCGGGTCAAGCGGCTGACGCGGGACGGCTATCTGACCGGATACCGCGCCACGCTTGATCCGCAACGGCTCGGGCGCGGCCTGTTGGTGTTTGTCGAGGTGCTGCTGGATCGCACCACGCCGGATGTGTTCGATCTGTTTGCGACCGCCGTTCAAAAGGCCCCCGAAGTGCTCGAATGCCATATGGTTGCGGGCGGGTTCGACTATCTGCTCAAAACACGGGTGGCCGATATGGCGGCCTATCGCGGGTTTCTGGGCGAAGTGGTGGCGCAATTCCCCGGCGTGCGCGAAACCCGCACCTATGTGGTGATGGAAGAGGTCAAAAGCGACGGTTTCCTGCCGATTTGACGCTTAGGCGGCTTCTACACGAAATCCCGTCCCGGCGGGTGCAAACAGGCGGGCGATAAGATCGACCAGCAGTCGGGCCGTGCGGCCCTGCTCGTCCAGATCGGGGTTGAATTCGACCAGATCGAGGCTGGAGACCAAGCCGCTGGCCCCGAGCCGATCCATCAACAATTCGGCCTGAACCAGCGTCAACCCGTCTTGCACCGGCGTGCCGACCGCAGGCGCAAGCGTGGGGTCAAGACAATCGGCATCGAAACTGACATGCAGCAAGCCGTTTGCGCGCCGCACCCGTTCCAGAAACGGCTTGATCAATCCGTCGACGCCGCCGGATCGTATGGCCTCCATCCTGTGCACTGTGACAGCCGAGCGCGCCAGCAAGAGACTTTCGGCCTCATCGACACTGCGGATTCCCAGCATGCACAGGCGTGACGGATCAACCGGAGCATCCAGTGCCGGAAAATAGCCCGCAAAGCCCTGTTGCCCTGTCGCATAGGCCAATGGCACGCCGTGCAGATTGCCGCTGCCGGTGGTGTCGAGCGTGTGGAAATCGGGATGGGCATCCAGCCAGAGCACAAACAACGGCCTGCCAAGCGCTTTGGCCCGCCGCGCCATGGCGGGCAGAGTGCCTGCGGCAATCGCATGGTCACCGCCGACAAACACCGGACAGGAATCGGCACTGATCTCGAAAGCCCGCTGGGTGATGGCCTGTGTTGCGGCCCGCACCAAAGCCAGTGATTTCAATGCCGGATTGGGATGGGCAAGACGGTGCGCGGGCTGATCCCACGGCAAAGCCAGCGTTTCGATAGAGCCCCCACAGGCATCCAGTGCCGCGCAAAGCCCCGCTGCGATCAGCGCATCCGGTCCCTTGGCGCAGCCTTGCCGGCCCGCCCCATGACCGAACGGCAAAGCCAGCACATGCCTGCGTTGCCCGTCCGCTGTTGCACCCCGAACCGCCCTGCCGTGTTGGACCATCACACCATCCTCCCGCCCTGCATCAGAAAGGGGGCATTAAATCCGCAAAGAGCGGCAGAAAATAGAAGCCAGATTGGATAGATTGATGTTAGAGTTATCCATAATGATAGCGTGATTGATCATATTGGAAAGACTATGGATGCACTCGATACACGATTGATCACTTTGCTCAGACACGATTCCCGCCGTTCTTTGTCCGATCTGGCGGCCGATCTGGGCACGTCGCGGGCCACTGTGCGCAGCCATATCGAGCGGTTGAAGCAATCGGGCGATATCATCGGCTTCACGGTGATCCTGCGCTCGGACACCGTCGATCTGCCGGTGCGCGGGGTGATGATGATCGAGATCGAGGGGCATGTCGCCGACAAGGTGATCAGCCAGCTCAGCGGCTTTCCCGAAATCGCCGAGATTCACACCACCAACGGCAAATGGGATCTGGTGGTCATGCTGGGCGCGCAAAGTCTGGTCGACTTCGACCGTATCTTGCGGCACATTCGGCTGATCCCCGGCATTATTGCCAGTGAAACCAGCCTGCTGCTGGCCACCCCCCGCAGCACCAAAGCACGTCTGTGATATCCGAACACACAATCAGGAGCCGACCATGACGACAGTGCCAGCCCCCGACGATGCCGCCGCCCGCCGCGCCATCAAGCCGGTGATTTGCTATGATGTCGAGACCCTGCCCGCCCCCGATATGGCGCTTTACAACGCGGCACGCGCCACGCTGAACAAGGTCGCCGAGGTGATCGTAGCACCACGCGATGCCGCATGTTTCGAGGTCAGTGCCGGACAGTTCTTCCGCATCCGCAGCATCGAAGGGCCACAGGTCGGCGACCTCAATCTGTGGAACAGGCACGATCTGTCCGAACGCTTTTTCAGCGGCAAAACCCGTGCGCTGCACGCCACCCATGTCACCACGGGACACAGGCTCTGGAGCACTCTGCCGTTTTTGCGCCCCATGGCCACCATCACCCATGACACACTGGGCTGGTACGGGTTCGACGAGCATGGCGGCGGCATCCATGACGTGATCGGCACCCGTTGCGATCCCTATACCAACCGGTTGTTGCGCGGCACCGATTACCATCATTGCTGCCATTCCAACCTCACCCGCGCTTTGTCCAAAGCCACCGGCCTCGGTCTGGCCGAGGCCGAAAAGCATGTGCATGATGTCTTGAACGTGTTCATGTGCACGGGCTTTACCCGCGATACCCATCAATATTTCATGAAAGCCAGTCCGGTGCGGCCGGGTGATTACATTGAATTCATTGCAGAAATCGACCTGTTGGGCGCACTGTCGGCCTGCCCCGGCGGCGATTGCAGCGAGACCCATTCGGGCGATGTCGCGCAATGCCATCCCCTGCTGGTCGAAATTTTCGATGCCGATCCCGATAGCCTCGAGCATTGGTCCCCCGCCAGGGTCAACGCCTATCCGCGCACGCATGGGTCACATGCCGATTGAGCCTTTCGCTTCGCTTTGCGAGCTTTTATAACCGGTTGCGTCCTGTCACACCAAAGGACGCACGATCCAGCAGTGAGCCTTCAGAGAACCTTCAATGCCCTTCAAAGTCCTTGTGTCCACGCGCTTTTTTGACGAAAAAGCCTTCCAACTGCTGCGCGATCATGGCTGCACGGTGGTCAGAACCGCCCTGCCCGACGATGTGCAGGATGATGTGCTGGATGTGGCAACCCTCAATGGTCTGCTCGACGGGGTCGATGGCTGGATTGTCGGCACCGTGCCTGTGACGCGCAGCATCATCGAAGCCCATCCCGCGCTCAAAGTGATCGCGCGGCGCGGCGTCGGCTATAACAATGTCGATATCGAAGCGGCGCGGGCGCTGGGCCGTCATGTCACCATCGCGGCAGGCGGCAACGAGGCCTCGGTGGCCGATCATGCTCTGGCAATGTTTCTGGGGCTGGCCAAACATCTCAATGACGGGCACACGCTGCTGCAGGCCGGGCGGTGGTCAACCATTGTCACCACCGAATTGTTCGAAAAGACGGTCGGATTGATCGGCTTTGGCCGGATTGCAAGGCAGGTAGCCAAGCGGGTCAAGGGCTTCGACGCCACCGTTCTGGCCTATGATCCCCATCCGAACCATGAGGCAGCCGAAGCTCTGGGCGTGCGCTTTGTCGATCTGCCGGAATTGTTGGCCCGCAGCGACTATGTGAGCCTGCATCTGCCGATGACCCCGCAAACCAGACACATGCTCAACCGTGACACGCTGGCCACCCTCAAGCGCGGGGCTTTTGTGATCAACACGGCGCGCGGCGGCCTGATCGACGAACCCGCTTTGCTCGAAGCCCTTCAATCGGGGCAGGTCGGCGGCGCGGGGCTTGATGTGTTCGAGAACGAGCCGGATCTGACCGATGCAACCGTAAAGCAATTGCTGGCCCATCCGCATGTCATCGCCTCGGCCCACGCCGCGGGATCAAGCGAGGAAGGGCTGGCGCGCACCAATGCCATCGCCGCGCGCACGGTGATCGATCTGCTCAATGGCCGTTCGATCGATCCGGCCTGTCTGGTGGTGTGACCAAGCCTTATTGCGCATCGCGCAAGATCAGGTCGGCCCCCTTTTCGGCGATCATCAGAACCGCCGCCTCGGTATTGGCCGACACCATCAGCGGCATCACCGAAGCATCGACAATGCGCAAACCCGCAAGCCCGCGGGCTTTGAGGTCGGGGTCGACGACGGCTTGCGGATCTGTGCCCATCTTGCAGGTGCCTATCGGGTGATAGATGGTCTGGCCGTTGGCTCTGGCAAAATCGAGCCATTCGGCATCGGTTTCAACGGAAGCCCCCGGGCTCATCTCGTAATCGTGATAGGCGGCCATTGCAGGTTGGGTGATGATGCGGCGGGCTGCCCGCATCCCCTCGATCAGACATTCGGCATCGCCCGATGCCGACAGGAAATTCGGTTTGATCGCGGGCATCATATCGGGATCGGCGGATTTGGCGTGGATGGAGCCGACCGAGTCGGGCCGCAATTGCGCCACGCCGATGGTCATGCCGGGCTGGCGGTCGAGTGTGCGGTCGGCCGCATTGGCGTAGCTGGCATGCATGAAGAAATACTGGATATCGGGCGAGGCCAGTTCCGGCCGCGTTTTGATAAAGGCGTGCACCAGCCCCGTGCCGAGTGTCAGTATGCCGGTGCGGGTTGCAAAATATTGGGCGACAGCCAATGCCAGTCTCGGGCCGCGGGCCTGCTCGTTCAGCGTCACCGGCAATTTGACCCGCCAATTCATGCGGGTGCAGAAATGGTCGCGGTAATTGTTGCCGACACCGGTCAGAGCATGGCGCACATCAATGCCGATCTTGCGCAGATGCGCCGGATCGCCGATGCCCGACAATTCCAGAATTTGCGGGCTTTGCACCGCGCCCGCCGCCATGATCACTTCGCGCCCTGCGGCGACCGAATAGAGCCTGTCGCCAATCCTGTATTCCACACCGGTAACGCGCTGGCCTTCCAGCAACAGGCGGGTGACATGGGCATGGCAGCGCACCACCAGATTGGGCCGCTGTTCGGCATCGCGCAAATAGGCATCGGCCGCGCTGCAGCGCTTGCCGTTTTTCTGCGTCACCTGATAATAGCCGAACCCTTCCTGATCGCGCCCGTTATAATCCGCGTTGCGCGGATAGCCCGCCTCTTGCCCTGCCGTGATAAAGGCTTCGGCAATGGCGGGGCGCAGTTTGACCTGCTCGATCGACATCGGGCCGTCGCGGCCCCGCAGATCAGCATCGCCGCCGTCATAGCGTTCGAGCTTTTTGAAATAGGGCAGCACATCGTCCCACGACCAGCCGCGCGCGCCCGATTGCGCCCAGCCGTCGTAATCCTGCGGCTGACCGCGCACAAAGATCATACCGTTGATCAGGCTGGAGCCGCCAAGCCCCTTGCCGCGCGGCACGACGATGCGGCGGTTGAGCGTGTTGTCCTCGGCCTCGGTTTCGAACCGCCAGTTATAACGTGCGCCGGTCAGCAATTTCGAGAAACCCGCAGGGATCGGAATCCAGAAGCCGTTGTCGCGCCCGCCCGCCTCCAGCATCAGCACGCGGTGGCGGCCATTGGCGGTCAGGCGGTCGGCCAGCACGCATCCGGCGGTCCCGCCGCCGACAATGACAAAATCAAACTGTTCACCCGTGGCCGTTATTGTCATCGTGCTTCCCTCCGCGACAAAACCTTGCCGGGATTCATCAGATCCATCGGATCAATCGCTGTTTTGATCATGCGGGCCAGAACCTGCTCGGAGTCGGACCGCCTCAGAGCCAACTCGTCCACCCGATATTGGCCAATGCCGTGTTCGGCCGAAATACTGCCGCCGAACCGGTCCACCACATCATGGACAATGCGGTTGATGTCATGCGGATCATGCCCGTCGATCAGCACATTGTAATGCAGATTGCCGTCGCCCAGATGCCCGAAGCAGTTCACCCGTGTGCCCGCGGCATGCTTGTCGAGCGCCTGCCCCGCCTCGATCAGGAATTGCGGGATCGAGGGAATGGGGATGGACACGTCATGTTTGACGCTTTTGCTTTCCTTGGCCTCGGATTCGGTGATGCGCTCGCGCAGCATCCACAGATCGGCCGATTGCCGGTCGCTTTCCGCGATGGTGCCGTCCAGCACGCATCCCTGCCCGAAAGCTTTTTCGAATGATGTTTCCACCGCCTCGCGCAGGCCCGACAGCGTCGCACCGGCCTCGATCAGCACATACCACTGGCCCGCAGCCACCGGACAGGACAGGCCGAAATGCGTGTGCACCAGCCCGATTGAAAACCCGGAGATCAGTTCGAAACCCGAAATCGTATCGCCGAGCGCGTCTTGCGCCAGCACCAGAAAATCCAGTGCCGCTTGCGGATCGGGCACGCTGACCAGCGCGGTCAGACGATGGGTCGGCCTCGGCATCAGCCGCAACACAGCGGCTGTGACAATGCCGAGCGTGCCTTCGGTGCCGATGAAAATCTGTTTCCAGTCATAACCGGCATTGTCCTTGCGCAACTGGCGCAGGCCATCCACCACGCGCCCGTCGGGCAACACCACTTCCAGCCCCAACACCATCGCGCGCGCCATGCCGTAGCGCAGCACGTTGACACCGCCCGCATTGGTGGAAATCACCCCGCCGATGGTGGCCGATCCTTCGGCCGCAAGGCTGATCGGCAACAGGCGGTTCACATCGGCTGCCGCTTCCTGCGCGGTTTGCAGCACCACGCCCGATTCCGCCACCAGCGTCATGCCGACCGGATCAATCCCGCGCAAGCGGTTCATCCGTGCCAGCGAAAGCACCAGTTCGCGCCCGCTGGTATCGGGCACCGCGCCGCCCGCCATGCCGGTATTGCCGCCTTGCGGCACCACTGCAACGGAGTGCCGGTGGCAATAGGCCATCACCGCGCTGACCTCCTGCGTGGTCGAGGGCCGCGCGACCGCAAGCGGCTTGCCGGGGAACAGCTTGCGCCAGTCAATCGCAAAGCCCGCCATCTCTGCCGGATCGGTCAGCAGACCCTTGTCACCCAATAGAGCATGCAGGCCGGCCAGATGATCGTTTGTCATGACAGCCCTGCCAGCAGGGCCGGATCGAGCGGCTCGCCTTTGTCGGCCATCACACGGGCAATGCCGTGGGCCGCTTCGGCCATCGAGGCAAAGGCCGCGCGTTCGAGCACTTTGGAAATGGTGGGAGAGGCCAGTTTGCCATGGACGCGCTGGACCGGCTGATCAAGCCAATCGAAATAATCGCGCTGGATTTTATCGGCCAGACGGCCACCATAGCTGGTGCCCTCGGAGCCTTGTTCGACCACCAGCACATTGTGGGTTTTGCGGATGCTTTCGCCCACCGTGTCCCAATCGAAGCTTGCGAAATCGAGCGTACGCAGATCGATGATCTCGGCATCCACGCCCAGCGCATCGACGGCTTCCCGCACACGATGCACCATGGCGGAATAGGTCAGCACCGTCATGGCCCGCCCCTCGCGCACCCGCTTGGCCCGTCCCAGCGGAATCACATAATCAAGATCGTCAGGGATCATCCCGTCACGCTGATAGAGATCGACATGCTCGATCACCAGCACCGGATCACTCCCCGCCAGAGCACTGTTCATCAGCCCGACATAATCGAACGGGGTCGAGGGCGCGATAATCCGCCAGCCTGCCGAAGTCGCAAAAATGCCTGCCGGATCAAGCGAATGTTGCGAGCCGTAACCGGTGCCCATGGCAATCTTGGTGCGCAGGATCAACGGCACATCGGTAGTGCCGCCGAACATATGACGCGCCTTGCCGATCTGGTTGAACACCGCATCGGCCGCCACCCACATGAAATCGGGATACATGAATTCGATGATCGGCCTGAACCGTCCGTCCATCGCCAAGCCGCACGCGACACCCGTAAAGGCGGCTTCGCTGATCGGTGTGCCCATGACGCGGCCCGGAAACGCCGCCGCAAGCCCGCGCGTCGCCCCGTTGGTGCCGCCTTTCAAGCGGTGGACATCCTCGCCGAACACCATCAACCCGTCATCTTTGGAAAACCGCAGATGCAGGCAATCGGCGATCGCATCGACAAATTTGGTCGGGCGCATGGCCCCGCCATGGCTCTCGAATTCGCAGGTTTTGCGTGCCGCCAGATCGGGCAATGCGCCACGGATCCCGACATCGACAAAGGCCTTGTCGGGCCACATTTCGGTGCGGATTTTACGCTTGTTGCCGTCGGGCTCGACCAGCCGGTCGGTATGGCGCGCCATGGCGTCACAGCAGCGCTGGCGCAGGGCATCGACATCGGAGCGGCTCAGCAAATCGCGGGCGATCATTTCGCGCGCGACACTTTCGAGCGGATCACGCGCCTTCCATTCCTCCTCCTCGGCTTTCGGACGATAGCCGAAGGCCGAACCGGGCAAGGGGCCGTTCTGGTGGAAGAAGCGGTAGACATCCGCTTCGATGACGGTCGGCCCGCCCCCGCCGCGCATCACTTTCAAGGCGGCCTGCATGGCAAAATGAACCGCCAGCGGGTCCATGCCGTCGACCTTCCATGACGGGATCCCGAAGCCCAGACCGCGCGCCGACAGCCGCGTTTCGCGCGTGGCTTCATCGACACGGGTGGCTACCGCATAGCCGTTGTTCTCGATAAAGAACATGATCGGCAAGGACCACGCCGCCGCCAGATTCATCGTCTCCAGCGTCGCCCCGATATTGACCGCCCCGTCGCCGAAATAGGTGACGGCCACATCATCGGTGCCCGCATGCTTGTGGGCCATCGCCGCACCCGCTGCCAAAGGCACACCGCCGCCGACAATCGCATTGGTGCCCAACGCACCGGCATCGGCCCAGCGCAGATGCATCGAGCCGCCGCGCCCGTGGCCGTAACCCGGCTCCAGCCCCATGATCTCGGCCAGCGAGCGATAGAGCATATCGTTGAGCGGATCATCGAGTTCGCTCAACGGGGTCAGATCGGGGGCCAGATAGGTCAAAGCCTTGGCCAGAAACTGGTGGTGGCCGCGATGCGAGCCGTTGACCTGATCTGTCGGCCGCAAGCCGATGATGGAACCGACCGCTCCGCCCTCCTGCCCGATCGAGGAATGGGCCGGACCATGCACCAGCCCCTCGCCGGCCAGTTCCAGCACCTTTTCCTCGAAGGCCCGGATGATGTGGAGTTGCGACAGCATCGCACCGAGCAAAGCGGGGTCGGCCTTTTTCCAGTCGGCAGGAGTGGTTTTGATCTCGACCCACGGGGCCATGGGGGTCAGTTGGGTCTGTTTGGGCATGGTGATCCTCAAAGATATCCGTAAGCGGTCCAGCCGCCGTCAATGCCGATGATTTGTCCGGTAATGGCGCGCGCGGAATCCGAGATCAGGAAACAGGCGGCATCGGCCACTTCTTCGGGGGTGATCAGACGGCCCATCGGCGTCCGCTTTTCCAGTTTGGCGAGATCGAGCCGTCCCTGCTCGACCAGTTCTTCGACAAAGGGGGTGCGCACATAGCCCGGCGCAATCGCATTGACGCGGATACCCAGCTGCGCCCATTCGATCGCCAGTGCCTTGGTCATCATCACCGTGCCGCTTTTGGACACGCAATAGCCGAGCCGTTCGGGCGCGGCAACCACGCCATACATCGAGGCCGTCAGGATGATCGAGCCGCCACCGCTGGCGGCCATCAAGCGTCCGGCCTCGTGACAGGTCAGAAACGCCCCGTCGAGATTGATCGACATCACCCGCCGCCATTCGGCAAAATCGAGATCAAGCGTCGGCTTGTTTTGCGACACACCGGCATTGGCGATCACCGCATCCAGCCGCCCGAAAGCCGATTGTGCCTTGCCAAATCCGTCGCGCACGCTGGCAGGATCGGTAACATCGCCGTCAATCAGCAAAAAATCGGGATGGGACGCTGCAAAGCCCCCGGGGATCGTGCGGTCGAACACCGCCACCCGCGCGCCTGCCCTGCGGAAGGTCTGCGCCATGGCCAGCCCGAGGCCGGAGCAACCTCCGGTGACCAGAACATTCCGGCCAGCCAGATCAGCCTGCCCGCTCATCGTACACCCATGAAATCAGCCAGAAGATAGCGCATCGAGGCCAGCATCGGCTTGCCCGGATGCACCCGACAGCCCGCAACGCGGGCCGCCGCCATCACAGCGGTTTCTTCGGGATCCATGATCACTTCGGCGACAATCTGGCTCGCAACCAGATGTTGCGCATCAAATGGCAAGGCATCGCCTGCCTTCAAGCCCAACGAGGTGCCGTTGACCACCAGATCATGCCCCGAGGGATCTCGCGTGCCCACGCGCAGATCGGCATCGGGATAGATGCTCGCCAAGCGGGCAATCAGATCCTCCACTTTCGCGATTGTGCGGTTGGAAATGGTCAGATGCGTCACGCCCGCTTCCACCAGCGCGAAGGCTATGGCATTGGCTGCCCCGCCCGCACCCGCCAGATAGGCCGACAGGCCCTTGGGTTCGATCCCCGCCTGCCGCAGGCCTGTGACAAAACCGACCCCGTCGAGCATCTCGCCGACCAGACGGCCATCGGCCTCGCGCCGCACGCAATTGGCCGCACCGATCAGGCGGGCCGAGGGGCTGACCTCGTCGAGCAGATCGACGATTGCCCCTTTGTGCGGGACCGTGACGACAAAGCCGCCCAGACTTTTCATGCCCTTCAGGCCTTTGACCAAAGCGGGCAGATCGGCGGGGGCAACATGGAACGGGATCATCACACCATCGACGCCGCGCTCGCTTGCCACCGCATTGATCATTTGCGGGGTTTTCACATGGCCGACCGGATCGGCCAATATGCCCCATATCCGCGTGCGGCCTGTTACCTCAACCATACTCGTCACCCTTAAATTCCCAGATAGGCCGTTTTGACATGCGGATCGGACAGCATGCCGACACCGGTATTCTCGCGCACGATCATGCCGTTTTCGATCACATAGGCCCGCTCGGCGATTTTGAGCGCGTGGAAAGCCTTTTGTTCGACCAGCAGAACCGTGGTGCCCATGCCGCGGATTTTTTCGACAATATCGAACATCTGCCCGACAATGATCGGTGCCAGACCGAGCGACGGCTCATCCAGCATCAACATGCGCGGCGAGGCCATCAAGCCGCGCGCAATCGCCACCATCTGCTGCTCGCCACCCGACAGCGAACCCGCCATCTGGTCCACCCGTTCGCGCACTCTGGGGAAAATATCGAGCACCTGCTCCAGCCGCGAAGCCAAGCCCTCGCGCACATTGGGGTGATAGCCGCCCATCAGGATATTGTCGCGCACCGTCATGACCGGAAACAGCTGCCGCGCCTCGGGCACCTGCACCAGCCCCATGCCGACAATATCGGCGGGTTCCATGTCGGTTATATCGACCCCGTCGAAGCTGATGCGCCCGGAAGTAGGCTTCACCAGTCCCGAAATGGTGCGCAGCAGAGTCGATTTGCCCGCCCCGTTCGAGCCGATGATGGTGACGATTTCGCCCGTCCCCACATGGATCGACATATCCTGCAAAATCACCGTCTGGCCGTAGCCGGCCCTGACCTCAGAAACCTTGAGCATCGACGAAATCCTCTCCGAGATAGGCTTCAATGACCTTGCGGTTGCGGACCACCTCCTGCGGATCACCCTCGGCGATCACGCGACCAGAGTCGATCACGATAATCCGGTCCGACAGGCTCATGATCGCCTGCATATTGTGTTCGATGGCGATGATGGTGACGCCGGTGTCACGAATGGCGCGGATCAACTCCACCATGCCCATCGTGTCTTTCTGGTTCTGTCCGGCCATCACCTCGTCCAGCAGCAGGATGGAGGGTTCGCTGGCCAGCGTGCGTGCCACTTCCAGCCGCTTCAAGGCCCCGATCGGCAGATTGCGGGCCTCGACATCTTTTTGCTCGATGAGACCGACGGTTTGGGCGACCCGCAAAGCCACCGCGCGCGCATCATCGACATGGGGATGGCGCAGGAACGCGCCGATCATGATGTTCTCGATCACCGACAGGCGGCCGAACGGCTGGACGATCTGGAAGGTGCGGCCGATCCCGAGTCGGGCAAAGGCATCGGGGGCCGTAGGCGAGACATAGCCCCCTTGGCTCACTTGCCCCCCTTGGCTGTCCAGCACCGCAATCGTGCCCGAAGTCGGCTGGAGGAAGCCGGAAATCTGGTTGAACAAC
>CAIYZJ010000072.1 GCA_903930675.1 uncultured Hyphomicrobiales bacterium | reverse complement strand
GGATTATCGCGACGAAACAGGACATTACGACCATATCGCCTCCATCGAAATGTTCGAGGCGGTGGGAGAGGAATTCTGGCCTGTCTATTTCCGCAAAGTGTCGGATTGCCTCAAACAGGGCGGCAAAGCGGGCTTGCAGGTGATTACCATTCAGGATCGCATTTTCGGCACCTATCGCAAGGAAATGGATTTTATCCGCCGCTATATCTTCCCCGGCGGCATGTTACCCTCCCCGCGCATCATGATTGATCTGGGTGCAAGCCACGGCTTGAAACAGATAGCCTCACTGGAATTCGGCCATGATTACGCCAAAACGCTGAGCCTGTGGCGAGACAATTTCCGCTCTGTATGGCCCGAACTGACATTGATGGGCTTTGACGAGCGGTTCCGCCGAATGTGGGAATATTATCTGGCCTATTGCGAAGCCGGTTTTCTGGCTGGCAATATCGATGTCCGCCAGATCACCTATCAAAAAGCCTGACGATTATCCGCTTGTAGCGCGGCCCACCAGCCAGAAATAAAATGCATAAGGCAACAGCCGCAAGGTTTTGAGAATACGCGACAATTGCCACGGGAATGTGATTTCGAAACCACCGGTTTCAAAGCCGTCGCAAATCAGTTTTGCCGCCTCGTCCAACGGCATCAAAAACGGCATCGGATGATCGTTTTTGGCGGTCAGCGGCGTTTCGACAAAGCCGGGATTGACCACCTGCATCGTGACGCCGCATTTATCGGTATCGAATTTCAGCGATTCAGCCATGGCAATCAGAGCGGCTTTGGTCCCCGAATAGGCCGCCGAACGCGGCAGGCCGATATAACCAGCCACCGAGGCATTCAGGGCAATCTGCCCCCATTCGCGCGCGCACATCAACGGCATGACGGCATCAAGACAGTTGATGGTGCCCCCGACATTGACGGCAAACATCTCGCGAAACGCCGCGGCATCAAAAGGATAGGCGTTAACGGGGCGGTAGGTGCCCGCATTCAAGAAAGCCAGAGTGACCGGCCCATGCGCGGCCTCGATGTCTGCAACCAGTTGCATGATCGCAGCGGCATCGGAAATATCGCAAACCATCGGAATGATGACGCCCGAAAGCCCCTCGGCCTCGCGTGCCAGATCCTGCAATGCCTCCAGCCTGCGGGCTGTTGCCACAACCTTGAAACCCCGCTTTACAGCTTCAAGAGCCACACCGCGCCCGATGCCGGAGCTGGCGCCGGTAATCCACCACACACCATCTTGCGGTTTGGCCCGATATAATGGCTTCATCATAGCCTTTCACCCCGAAACGGGGTTTTAGCGGCCCAACAAACGCTGGGCGAGAGAGCCGAAAAAGCCAGTCAACCGAACGGGATGTTCGGTAAAGGCGAAGCAGATGCAATCTTCATCATCATCCGCTTTGGGGTGATGGTCAATCTCGGCATCGGCAATCGCGATATCACCGCGACGATAGTGGCCGGACAGGTCGCGGAAACCGCCTTTGAGCACCAGCGTATATTCCGACCCGTCATGCGTGTGCGACGGCATGGTGCGTCCAGGCTTGATCCACAGCACAGAAGCCTCGCCATCCTGCAAGCCTTCGATCTTGTATTCCTTGATCCCGGGCAGAACCGATTTCCATGACAGACCATTGAAATCATGTCCGGTCAAAGCCACCAACGGCGCGGGCAAAATCGCACAAGAGGTACGCGGCACCTTTATCTGTTCGGGCTGCGGACTGGCAAATATCGCGGCCAAACGGTCATCGCGTTTGGCGGGGGACGAGTTGACGGCAACCTGTTCCAAAGCCTCGCCGTGAAGGCTTTCAAGACCGGCAACAAAGCGGCGACTGCGTGGCGACAGGCATAGATGGGAGGCGACAAGAGCATTGAGATGCGGATTCAGCTGACCCAGAGCATAGGATGCCAGCAAGGCATCATGCGGTTGTCCGGCTTGGGTTGCTGTCAGATCGGTGCCGTTGGTTACGGCAGGATGTTGGGTCGTCGGCATCAGAAACTCGAACCTTCACTTCTAAAGCAGTTGTTAGATTGTTTTGTCTACGTCTTATCTTCCAAACTGGATCAGTTATGGGAAAGATCAAGACCATGACGGTTGAAATTCGACTCTTTGGATAAATTGACCTCAAACCCCGATCCAAACAATCAAAATTTTCTGTTTTGAAGAAACAAAATGCCAAGTCGGGACATTGCCTTGCCTTAATCCTTGCCCGATACCGGACAAGACGCTAGCGTCAGGCATTCTTGAATTGGGACGCCACAATGACAATAAAAGACGGTCTGATCGAAGCCATAGGGCAAACCCCTTTGATCAAATTGAAAGCCGCATCCGAGGCCACTGGCTGCACGATTTTGGGCAAGGCCGAATTCATGAATCCGGGCGGTTCCGTCAAAGACCGTGCCGCACTCTCGATCCTCAAAGAAGCTCTGTCGTCCGGCCGATTGCAACCGGGCGGGGTCATCGTCGAAGGCACGGCAGGCAATACCGGCATTGGCCTGACGCTGGTGGGTCAGGCACTCGGTTTCCGCACGATCATCGTGATCCCCGACACCCAATCGGACGAGAAGAAAAACATGCTGCGCCAGATCGGCGCGGAGCTGATCGAAGTGCCGGCGGTGCCCTATTCCAACACCAATAATTACGTCAAAGTCTCGGAACGCGTGGCCGCTGCCATGGCCAAGAGCAATCCGGGCGGGGCCATCTGGGCCAATCAATTCGACAATATCGCCAACCGGCACGGCCATCTGACCACCACGGGGCCGGAAATCTATGCCGATACCGGCGGCAAGGTCGATGCTTTCATCTGCGCTGTCGGCACGGGCGGCACGCTGGCGGGCACGGGCATGGCCTTGAAACGGCTCAAGCCCGATATCACCATCGCGCTGGCTGATCCGATGGGCTCGGCTTTGTACCAGCATTACACCAATGGTACACTCAAGGCCGAAGGCTCGTCGATCACCGAAGGCATCGGCCAGGGCCGCATCACGCAAAATCTTGTCGGTGCGCCCATCGACACAGCCTTCCAGATCACCGATGAAGAAGCGATCCCGCTGTTGTTCAACCTGATGGCCGAAGAAGGCCTGTGCCTCGGCGGTTCATCGGGCATCAATGTTGCCGGAGCCATTCATCTCGGGCGCTATCTCGGCCCCGGCCACACAATCGTGACCATTCTGTGCGATAGCGGTTCGCGTTACGCCTCGAAGCTCTACAACCCCGCCTTCTTGCGCGAGCGCGGCCTTGCCGTGCCGCAATGGCTGACCCGCAAGTCCATGGATATCGGAGATATTTTGCAATGAGTACGGACTTTCTGTTTCGCGCCGATTCCTATTTGAAAGAAACAACGGCGCAGGTGATCGGCCATACCGACGAGGGCGGAATCATTCTGGACCGCACGGTGTTCTATCCCACCGGCGGCGGACAACCCGGTGATCAGGGTGTCATGACTCTGCCGCACGGACAGGACGTTGCCATTGCCAACACGGTCTATGCGCCCGACCGCAGCCGGATTGCCCATCTGTTGGCCGCCGATGCCCAGCGTCCTGCCATTGGCGACACTGTGACCGTGCGCATCGATTGGGAGTTGCGTTACAAGCGCATGCGCGTGCATACCGCCTTGCATCTGCTGACCACAGTCCTGCCCTACCCCGTCACCGGCGGTGCGATCGGCGATGGCGAGGGGCGGCTTGATTTCGACATTCCCGATGCGGGGATGGATAAGGAAGCGATCGCCGTGGAGCTGGCCGGCCGTATCGGGCTTGATGCCGATGTCACCGAGCAATGGATTACCGATGACGAATTGCTCGCCAAGCCGGACATGATCAAGACCATGTCGGTCAAGCCGCCGATGGGACAAGGGCGGATACGCCTGATTGAAGTGGCGGGCGTCGAGAGACCGATCGACCTTCAGGCCTGTGGTGGAACCCATGTCGCCCG
>CAIYZJ010000071.1 GCA_903930675.1 uncultured Hyphomicrobiales bacterium | reverse complement strand
GCGTCGATACCGATCTGAATCATCTGCTGCCGAATGTATTGGGCCATTTTGGGGTACTGATCACCAAACGGCACGTAATCAATCACCAGTTTGAAGCGCTTACCGTCAGCGCCTTTTTTGAATCCAGCCTCATCAAGCAATTGTTCAGCGCGTTTGAGGTCATAGGCATATCGGGGAACGTTATCTGTATGGGCCTGTTTCAAGTTGTCATGGATTGGGGAAGTGGCGACCCGCCCAAAACCCATCCAAACGTTATCTAGGATGAACTGGCGGTCAATGGCATGGGCCAGCGCCCGGCGCACAGCCGCCTTTCCCATGATAGGGTGCTCGTTGTTGAACTCCATGAAAGCCACGGTGGAGTCAAAGAAATAACCGTCGGTGGTCAATTCCAAATGTTTCAGTGCACCAAGCCGGCGAGCATCCGACGCGGCAACCGTGCTGTGGAAGACCATATCGACGTCGCCCGACTCAATAGCCGCACCCCGGGACTGGGTGTCAGGAATCACTTTGAAGACGATTCGATCCAGGTAAGGCTTGTTGGTTTCGAAATAATTAGGGTTACGCACCAGCACGATGGCGCTGCCACGCCGCCATTCACTGAACATAAAGGGGCCGGTGCCCACTGGCTTCAAGTTGGCTGGATTGCGCCGGATATCGGTGTTGTCAAACAGGTGCGCCGGCAAGATGGTGGCGGTGGCCACTGGCAAAGCACTCATCAGCGCAGCCGCTGACTGACTCATCACCAGCACTGCTGTATGCGCATCGGGCGTCTGAACCGACTGAACATTGGCGAAAGTTGAGCGCACCAGTCCGTTGTTGGGGCCAAACCCCTTCATGATGGAATAAGCCACATCAGCGGAAGTGAAATCGCGGCCGTCATGCCACTTCACCCCTTTGCGCAAATTGAAGGTAATGCGAAGACCATCCGGCGAGACGCTCCACGACTGCGCCAGGTCAGGCTGCATGTTCATCTTCAGGTCGTACTTGATGAGCCCGTTGTAAATTTTCCCAGCAACCGCCTTGACCTGCTGTGTGGTGTCAATCGCTGAGTTGAGGTGGGCCGGTTCCGTGGGTAACGCAATGGTCAGGGTGCCACCACGGCTAGGGCTGGGGGCTTGCGCGTGTGCACCCATCCACATCGACAGACCCACGATCAAGCACAGCAAGCGAGACAAAAATTTCATGACACACCTTTCAAATTCGACGATCAAATGGTTTTACCGTTGAAATGGTAGCATGACCCGGAAAGTTGTATGCAATTATTTCGGTATATGCTCTTATTTAAATTAATACATCAAGAATTGCATACAAAATGAACGCAGCCGCAGCAAAACCCTCCCCCATTGGCCTTGACCACGTGGGCTTCATCATTCCGGACCTGGCAAATAGCCACGCACTGTTTACCGATCTCGGCTTTACCCTGACGGCCCGAGCCGATCACACCCGCACCAATCCCCAGGGGCAGGTGGTTTCGGCCGGCAGCTCGCAACACTCGATCATGTTGAAGTCGGGCTACGTCGAACT
>CAIYZJ010000070.1 GCA_903930675.1 uncultured Hyphomicrobiales bacterium | reverse complement strand
GCTTCCCGAAGGCACGGAAATGGTGATGCCCGGTGACAACATTGCGATGGAAGTCGAACTGATTTCGCCGATCGCGATGGAAGAAAAGCTGCGTTTCGCAATCCGCGAAGGTGGCCGTACCGTCGGCGCAGGCGTCGTGGCTTCCATCATCGCCTGATAGCGATGTCTTAAGGTTTCTCGCCTATAAGGGGAGGAGAATGTCTTCTCCCCCAAATCGAGATTTTTATTGTAACGCCGTGAAGGCAGAGGGCTTCTCCTCTCGTTTTCCTCCGGCACTCCTGAGGGTTCTGTTATGAACGGTCAGAACATCCGCATCCGCCTCAAGGCGTTTGACCATCGAGTTCTCGATGCGTCTACGCGCGAGATCGTCTCTACGGCGAAGCGGACCGGCGCGCAGGTTCGCGGTCCTATCCCGCTGCCTACGCATATTGAAAAATTTACCGTAAACCGCTCGCCGCACGTTGATAAAAAGTCGCGCGAACAGTTTGAAATCCGTACTCACAAGCGTGTTCTCGACATTGTCGATCCCACGCCGCAGACGGTCGATGCTTTGATGAAGCTCGATCTGGCGGCTGGTGTCGATGTCGAGATCAAGCTCTGAGTCGGGAACGGGACCAGGGGATCGTCAAATGCGGTCAGGCGTCATCGCACAGAAACTCGGCATGACACGCATCTTTACTGATGCAGGTGTCCATGTGCCGGTCACCGTCTTGAAGGTCGACAACTGCCAAGTTGTTGCCCATCGCACGGATGACAAGAATGGCTACACCGCGCTGCAAGTCGGCGTGGGTCGCTCCAAGATCAAGAATGTGTCGCGCGCTGAGCGCGGCAGGTTCGCAGTGGCTCAGGTCGAGCCTAAGATGAAACTCGCTGAATTCCGTGTGGAATCAGACGGTTTGATCCCGGTGGGTGCCGAAATCACGGTTGACCATTTCGTTGTGGGTCAGTTCGTCGATGTCACCGGCACGACAACGGGTAAGGGTTTTGCCGGCGGTATGAAGCGCTGGAACTTCGGTGGTCTTCGGGCAACCCATGGTGTTTCGGTCTCGCACCGTTCGCTGGGTTCGACCGGTGGTCGTCAGGATCCAGGGAAAACCTTCAAGAACAAGAAGATGGGCGGTCATCTCGGTGTCGAACGTGTCACCACGCAGAACCTGCGTGTTGTCCAGACCGATTTGTCGCGTGGTCTGATCCTTGTCGAAGGTGCAGTCCCCGGTGTGAAGGGCGGTTGGATTTTTGTTCGTGATGCGGTGAAGCGGGCTCTGCCTGTCGATGCACCGAAGCCCGGCAAGTTCCGTATCGCCGGTGCCGCCGACCATGCTGTTGCTGTCGAAGCACCTGCGGTCGAGGCTGCTGCAACTGAAGGGCAGGAGGGCGCGTGATGAAACTTGACGTCAAAACCCTCGACGGTGGCACGGCAGGATCGGTTGATCTTCCCGAAACCATCTTCGGTCTGGCTCCGCGCCCTGACCTGGTCCAGCGTATGGTGCTTTGGCAGCTTGCCAAGCGTCAGGCCGGGACCCACAAAACAAAAGGTCGCGCCGAAATCTGGCGCACCGGCAAGAAGCTCTACAAGCAGAAGGGCTCCGGTAATGCTCGTCACGGCTCCGCCCGTGTTGCGCAGTTCCGTGGTGGTGGACGTGCTTTCGGTCCTGTAGTGCGCTCCCATGCCCATGACCTGACCAAGAAGGTCCGCTCGCTGGCTCTGCGTCATGCTTTGTCTGCAAAGCTTCAGTCTGGTTCGGTGATCATCCTTGATGAAGCCAAGCTGGAAGCGGCCCGCACCAAGGTTCTCATCGAGAATTTCGGCAAGCTCGGCCTGACCAGCGCTTTGTTCATCGACGGTGCAACCGTTGAAGCCAACTTCGCACTGGCAGCCCGCAACATCCCGAATATCGATGTGCTGCCTGTTCAGGGGATCAACGTATACGACATCCTTCGTCGCGACACTCTGGTGTTGACCAAGGCCGCCGTAGAAGCTTTGGAGGCGCGTTTCAAATGAGCATAGATCCGCGTCATTACGATGTCATCGTCTCTCCCGTGATCACGGAAAAGGCGACTGCAGCTTCGGACTACAACAAGGTAGTCTTCAACGTCCGCAAGGACGCGACCAAGCCGCAGATCAAATCCGCCGTCGAAAAGCTTTTCGATGTCAAGGTGGCGAGCGTGAATACGCTGGTTCGCAAGGGCAAGACAAAGCGGTTCAAGGGTAATTTGGGCCATCAGTCGGATGTCAAAAAGGCCATCGTCACGCTTGTCGAAGGCCAGTCCATCGACATCACGACTGGTCTGTGAGAGCTGAGGAAAGAGCACCATGGCACTCAAATCCTTTAAACCAATCACCCCAAGCCTTCGGCAGTTGGTGATTGTTGACCGCAGCGAACTCTTCAAGGGCAAGCCCGTGAAGATGCTGACCGAGGGGAAATCCTCCTCCGGCGGTCGTAACAACAATGGTCGCATCACGGTTCGTTTCCGTGGCGGCGGACACAAGCAGACCTATCGGATCATCGACTTCAAGCGTCGTGGTCATGACAACGAAGTCGCTTCCGTTGAACGGATCGAATATGATCCGAACCGGACGGCCTTCATTGCCCTGATCAAATATCCCGATGGCAAGCTGTCCTACATCATCGCTCCGCAGCGTCTTGCTGTCGGCGACTCCGTGGTGTCGGGTGACGCAGTGGATATCAAGCCAGGCAATGCGATGCCGATCGGCAATATCCCGGTTGGCACTCTGGTCCACAATGTCGAGATGAAAATTGGTAAAGGTGGTGCCCTTGCACGTTCTGCCGGCAACTATGCCCAGATCGTCGGTCGCGACCAGGGTTATGTGATCATTCGTCTGAATTCGGGCGAACAGCGTCTGGTGCATGGCGGTTGCTATGCCACGGTCGGTGCGGTGTCCAATCCGGATCACATGAACACCAATCTTGGTAAAGCCGGTCGCCAGCGTTGGCTGGGCCGTCGTCCCCATAACCGTGGTGTGACGATGAACCCGATCGACCATCCGCATGGTGGTGGTGAAGGCCGGACTTCCGGTGGTCGTCATCCTGTGACACCTTGGGGTAAGCCAACCAAGGGCAAGAAGACCCGTTCCAACAAGCGGACCGACCAATTTATCGTGTCGAGCCGTCACGCTCGCAAGAAGAAATAAGGGGCACGATCGATGACTCGTTCTGTCTGGAAAGGCCCGTTTGTCGACGGTTATCTGCTGAAGAAGGCAGAAGCCGCTCGCGGTTCGGGACGCGCTGAAGTGGTGAAGATCTGGAGCCGTCGTTCGACGATCATTCCACAATTCATCGGATTGACCTTCGGTGTTTACAACGGTCAAAAGCATATCCCGGTCTATGTGACCGAGGAAATGGTTGGCCATAAGTTTGGTGAATTTTCTCCGACACGGACCTATTACGGTCACGCTGCGGATAAAAAAGCGAAGAGGAAGTGAGTCATGGGTAAGCCCGCCACTCCGCGCGCTCTTCCGGATAATGAGGCGAAAGCCGTTGCCCGGATGCTGCGTGTCTCTCCGCAGAAGCTCAACCTTGTTGCCGGTATGATCCGCGGCAAGAAAGTGTCTTCAGCTTTGGCCGACCTCGAATTTTCGCGCAAGCGGATTGCACTCGATGTTCGCAAATGCCTGCAAAGCGCGATTGCGAATGCCGAAAACAACCATGATCTGGATGTCGATGATCTGGTCGTTTCGCAGGCTTTCGTGGGTAAGGCTTTGGTCATGAAGCGGTTCCATGCCCGTGCGCGTGGTCGTGCAGGGCGTGTCGAGAAGCCATTCTCGAACCTGACGATCATCGTCCGCGAAACTGCCGCAAAGGCTTGAGGAGAAGACGATGGGTCAGAAAGTTAATCCGATCGGGCTGCGCCTCGGCATCAACCGCACCTGGGACAGCCGTTGGGTCGCCAGCAAGGGCGAATATGCCACGCTGCTTCATGAAGACATCCGCATCCGTGCGATGCTCATGAAGCTGTTGAAGCAGGCTGCGATTTCCAAAATTGTGATCGAGCGTCCGCACAAGAAGTGCCGCGTCACCATCTTCTCGGCTCGTCCGGGTGTTGTGATCGGCAAAAAGGGTGCGGACATCGACAAGATCCGCAAGGCCGTTGCCAAGCTGACCACTTCCGAAGTTGTCATCAACATCGTCGAAGTGCGCAAGCCTGAAATCGATGCAACGCTGGTCGCGGATTCGATCGCACAGCAGCTCGAACGTCGTGTGGCTTTCCGCCGTGCGATGAAGCGGGCCGTGCAATCGGCCATGCGTCTGGGCAGCGAAGGTATTCGTATCAACTGCTCGGGCCGTTTGGGTGGCGCGGAAATCGCCCGCCTCGAATGGTATCGCGAAGGTCGCGTGCCGCTGCATACATTGCGTGCCGATGTTGATTACGGCGTTGGGACTGCATTTACCACCTATGGTACATGCGGGATCAAAGTCTGGATCTTCAAGGGTGAAATTCTTGAGCATGATCCGATGGCCCATGACAACCGCATTGCCGAAGAAGGCACTGGTGGTCGTTCTGGTGGTCGTCGCGACCAGGCCCATTGAGCGGCTGGGCGGGAGTGAGCTGAAATGCTTCAACCAAAGAAAACCAAGTTCCGTAAGCAGTTCAAGGGACGCATTCATGGCGTCGCCAAGGGCGGCACCAACCTTGATTTCGGCCAGTTCGGCCTCAAGGCTGTTGAACCTGAACGTATTACGGCTCGTCAGATCGAAGCTGCTCGTCGTGCTTTGACCCGTCACATGAAGCGCGCCGGTCGCGTGTGGATCCGGATCTTCCCGGATGTACCTGTGTCGTCGAAGCCTGCCGAAGTGCGCATGGGTAAAGGTAAGGGTGCTCCCGAATTGTGGGTGTGCCGTATCAAGCCGGGCCGCATTATGTTTGAGATCGATGGTGTGTCGAGCGCGATTGCTCGTGAAGCTCTGACCCTTGCTGCGGCAAAGCTTCCGATCAAGACCCGCTTCGTTCAGCGCATTGCCGAGTGAGGGTGATATGAAGACCAAAAACAGAGTCTCCGACCTCAATGCGATGTCGGTTGATCAGCTCCAGGAAGAGCTGGTGCGTTTGAAGAAAGAGCAGTTCAACCTGCGCTTCCAGAAAGCCACCGGTCAGCTGGAAAACACCGCGAGAGTTCGTGTCGTGCGTCGTGATATCGCGCGCGTCCGGACCTTGTCCCGCAACAAGCTCGCGCACGCGAGCCAGGCCTGAGGAGAGAGCGATGCCAAAGCGCATTTTGCAGGGCGTCGTCGTCAGCGACAAGCAGGACAAGACCATCGTGGTCAAGGTGGAACGCCGTTTCACCCATCCGCTTCTCAAGAAGACAGTCCGTCGTACGAAAAACTACCACGCACATGATGTCGAGAATAAGCATAAAGTCGGTGAAACGGTTCGCATCGTCGAATCTGCTCCGATTTCTCGATTAAAGCGTTGGGTAGTACTAGACGAAGCGGTCTAACCGTATTACAAGCGCGCCTTCACATCTGTGGAGACGAATGAGGCAAGGGGTCGAAAGAACCCCGTCAGGCGAAGTCCGGTAGGTCGCCACTAACTCTACCGGAAACCTGTCTGAGACAGAGAAAGGATCAATGCCATGATCCAGATGCAGACAAATTTGGACGTTGCCGATAATTCCGGTGCGCGTCGGGTAATGTGCATCAAGGTGCTTGGCGGCTCCAAGCGGAAATACGCTGGTGTTGGCGACATTATTGTCGTTTCCATCAAGGAAGCTATTCCGCGCGGGCGCGTTAAAAAAGGCGACGTCATGAAGGCTGTCGTCGTTCGCACTGCGAAAGACATTATTCGTCCCGATGGTTCGGTGATCCGTTTCGACCGCAATGCGGCCGTGTTGATCAACAATCAGAAAGAGCCGGTTGGAACACGTATTTTCGGGCCAGTACCCCGTGAATTGCGTGCTAAGAACCACATGAAAATCATCTCGCTGGCGCCGGAGGTGCTCTGATGGCCGCGAAGATTAAAAAAGGCGACAAGGTCGTCATTCTCACTGGTCGTGACAAAGGCAAGTCCGGCGAAGTCGTTCAGGTGATGCCGAAGGAAACCCGCGCTTTGGTGAGCGGTGTGAATCTCGTAAAGCGTCACCAGCGTCAGACCCAGACCCAGGAAGCCGGTATCATCTCGAAAGAGGCTCCTGTGCATCTGTCCAACCTTGCTTTGGCAGATCCCAAGGACGGCAAGCCTACCCGCGTTGGGTTCAAGGTGCTTGAAGACGGCCGCAAGGTTCGCTTCGCCAAACGTTCTGGAGATCTGATCGATGGCTAATTCAGCTAATAATACCGGTTACGTGCCGCGTCAGAAGTCGCTGTATACGGAAGTGGTCCGCCCGAAACTCATCGAAGAGTTCGGCTATACCAATCCGATGCAGGTTCCGATGATCGACAAAATCGTGATCAATATGGGTGTTGGCGAAGCGACGGCAGACACCAAAAAGGTGGCTGTTGCTGCTCAGGACCTCGCATTGATCGCCGGTCAGAAGCCTGTGATCACCAAAGCCCGTTTGGCTATCGCGACCTTCAAGGTGCGCGAGAATATGCCTATCGGTTGCAAGGTGACGCTCCGCAAAGCCAAGATGTATGATTTCCTCGACCGTCTTGTTTACATTGCATTGCCACGCGTTCGCGATTTTCGCGGGTTGAGCCCCAAGTCTTTCGATGGTCGCGGCAATTTCGCAATGGGTATCAAGGAGCATCTTGTGTTCCCTGAAATCAACTATGACAAAGCGGAATCGGTCTGGGGGATGGATATCATCATCTGCACCACCGCAAAGACTGATGACGAGGCCCGTGCATTGTTGCGCGCCTTTAACTTCCCTTTCCGGCAGTAAGAGCCCGCTCTTAAACGCGGAAACCAGGAGATAACCATGGCGAAGAAAAGTTCGATTGAGAAGAACAAGCGCCGCATTAAGCTGTCAAAGCAGTATGCCGGTCGCCGCGAACGTCTGTTGGCAATCGCCAATGACGATTCGAAATCGATGGAAGAGCGTTTTACGGCGCGTTTGAAACTTGCTGAAGTGCCTCGCAATGCCAATCCCACCCGGATTCGCAATCGTTGCGAAATCAGCGGTCGTCCACGCGCGGTTTACCGCAAGCTGAAGATGTCGCGCATTGCCTTGCGTGAACTCGGTTCTAAGGGCCTGATTCCAGGCCTGACGAAGTCGAGCTGGTAAGGAGGGTCGCAAAATGGTGAATGATCCAGTCGGTGATATGTTGACACGCATCCGCAATGCGCAGATGCGTCGTAAATCAAAAGTCACGACCCCCGGTTCCCGTCTGCGCTCGCGTGTTCTGGATGTGTTGCAGTCCGAAGGTTATATTCGGGGTTACACGACTTCAGATCTGGGCAATGGCCGGACCGAGTTCGACATTGAACTGAAATATTTCGAAGGTGAACCTGTTATCCGGACTATTGAGCGTGTCTCAAAGCCCGGCCGCCGGGTTTATGTCGCCGTCACCGCGATGCCACGGGTTGCCAATGGCCTGGGTATCACCATTCTCTCCACGCCCAAGGGCGTGATGGCCGATCATTCGGCCCGTGAGCAGAATGTGGGTGGCGAAGTCCTCTGCACGGTCTTCTGACCTGCGGGCATAGCGCAACCAAGGAGAGCACGATGTCCCGTATCGGCAAGAAACCCGTTCCCGTCCCCGCCGGCGTTACCGCCGCGATCGACGGTCAGATTGTTAAGGTCAAGGGCAGCAAGGGCGAATTGTCCTTTACCGCCCCTGACAATGTGGTCATCACCATGGTCGAAGGTTCGATCAAGGTTGATCCGCGTGATACTTCGAAGAGTGCACGTGCGATGTGGGGTATGTCCCGCTCGCAGGTTGCCAATATCGTCGAAGGCGTAACCAACGGTTATGAGAAGAAGCTCGAAATCAACGGCGTCGGTTATCGCGCTGCTGTGCAGGGCCCGATGCTCAAGCTGACCCTCGGCTATTCGCATGACATCGATTACCCCATTCCTGCGGGCATTTCGATTGTCACTCCGAAGCCCACCGAGATTATCATCACCGGCATCAACAAGCAGAAAGTCGGTCAGACTGCTGCCGAGATCCGCGATTACCGCGGTCCCGAGCCCTATCAGGGCAAGGGTGTTAAATATG
>CAIYZJ010000069.1 GCA_903930675.1 uncultured Hyphomicrobiales bacterium | reverse complement strand
GGCGAATTGCTCAAGCGCAAAATGGGCATGTCGGTCGGCGTGGTGACCAATACCGAAATCGAGGATGCCACCCCCGCAGGCATTGTCGCCCATACCCGCCGCCGCGCCGATTTCAACGACATCGTGAAAATGTTCTATGATGTCAAACCCGATGTCATCATGGGCGGCGGTTCGCCCAACTTCCTGCCCAAATCGGTCAATGGCTCGAAACGGACCGATGAGAGCGATTATATCAAACTGTTCCAGGAGGCAGGCTACCGCTTTGCCACCACCGACAAGGAAATGAAAGAAGCGGCCGCCGATCCCAAAACCACCAAATTGCTTGGCCTGTTCAATACCGGCAATGTCGACGGTGCGCTGGATCGCAGAATGTTGAAAAAGGGCACTGTCACCAAATTCCCCGACCAGCCCGATTTGGTTGATCAGGTCAAAACGGCAATCAATGTGCTGTCCAAAAACCAGAACGGCTTTTTCCTGATGGTTGAATCGGGCCGCATCGACAAATACAGCCATTCGCTGGATGCCGAACGCGCGATCTTCGATACGATCATGCTCGACAATGCGGTCAAATATGCCAAGGACTTTGCTGCCAGGAAAAATGATACCCTGATCATCGTGGTCGGCGACCATGCCCATCCGGTATCAATCCTTGGTTCCTATGACGATAACCGCCCGGGCACCACGCCACGCGAAAAGCTCGGCATCTATGCCGAGGCCAAATTCCCCAACTACCCCGCCCCCGATGCCGAAGGCTATCCGGCCACAATCGACGTATCACGACGCATCGCTTTTAATTTCGCGGCCTATCCCGATCATTGCTTTAACGCCAAACCCTATCTGGACGGCGAGAATGTTCCGGCCGTCGCTGGCCCTGTCAAAGGCGAGTTCATCGCCAATGAAAAATATTGCAACCAGCCGGGTGCTGTGCGTCTGACAGGCAATCTGCCCGTTGAAGCCAATTCGGGGGTCCATTCTGGCGATGATGTGGTGCTGACGGCCATCGGCCCGGGCTCGGAAATGTTCCGTGGCCATATGGAAAATGTGAAAGTGTTCCGCGTGATGGTCAATGCTTTGGCCGTGCCTGTCAAAGACCGTGCAAAAAAGTAAAATCATGACAGCAGACGAGCAATCCGGCGCGGGGCGACCAAGCCCCGCGTCTTTCCCTTTTGCCGGAGGCGGGATATCGCGCCGTCATTTGTGCGGGGGGATGGCTGCGGCTTTGACCATGCGTGCGGCAACCTTGCACGCGGCAGATATCGAGGTCATCCATTTCGATATGCTGTATAAAAGCTTCGGCGTGCGTGGTCTTGAATTTTCCGACCGCCTGAAAAATCTGGCCAACAAAACCGTTGCCATCAAGGGCTATATGGCCCCGCCATTGAAACCCGAAAGCCAGTTTTTCGTGATGACCCGCGAACCGCTTGCCATCTGCCCCTTTTGCCAGTCGGATGCCGATTGGCCGCTCGATATCATCGTCGTCTATCTCAAACAGGCCTCGGCGATGATATCGGCAGGCACAGCCATTGATGTCACCGGCACGCTGGCTCTGGGGTCCTATCGGGATGCCGAGACAGGCTTTGTCAGCCAGCTGCGCGTGATCGATGCCACATACCGGAAAAGCCGCTAATGGGATTATCGGGCCAACTCACCGCTTTGCGTCTTGAGGTTCCACAGCCTGATGCATCCCCTTTGCGCATTCTCGATCTGCCCCATCTCGATTTTGAGGCCGGCTCGGTGGTCGGTATCAGCGGTCCGTCGGGTTCGGGCAAAACCAGTCTGCTCCATTGTCTGGCCGGACTGATGCGCCCCACCTCGGGTGCCATCCTGTGGAACGATCAGGATATTGCCACCTTATCGGCACCATACTGTGACCTGTGGCGGCGCGAGCATGTCGGTCTGGTGTTTCAGGATTTCCAACTGATCCCCGAATTGAGCGTGATAGAGAATATGGCCCTGCCGCAATACTTTTCGGATTGGCGTCTCTCTGAGGCGCAAAGGGACAGCATGCGCAAACAGGGGCAACAGCTGGGCTTGAAAGATCTGCATCAACGAGTCGTCTGCCTCTCGCGCGGCGAACAACAACGTGTCGCCGTGGCGCGGGCTTTGTGGCGCCGTCCGTCACTTCTTCTGGCCGACGAGCCGACGGCAAGCCTTGATCGCGATCATGCCGACAAAGTCATACATGCCTTGCTTGAATACGCACGCCAACAGCGAACCACTTTGATCGTCGCCTCCCACGATCCTGCCGTATTGGGCCTGATGGATCGGGTGATCAGACTGGAGAACGGGCGGATGGCAGACAGGCAATCCACCACATGATGAATCCCCTGATCATGGTCAAAGCCGATTATCGTGCCATGCGGGGCTCCGCATGGGCGATTGTGCTGCTGGTGGCCTTCGCTGTGGCCATCGGTGTCGCCTTGGCCGCACAGGAAAAAGCCCTGCGCACCAGCACCACCCGTGCGGCGGCCGATTTCGATCTGGTGATCGGCGCGGCAGGAAGCGCAACCCAATTGGTGATGACAACAGTCTATGTCCAGCCCGAGGCCTTGCCGCTGATGCCCGGCGAGATTTTGTCCTCTCTCGGCAAGGATCCGCGCGTCAAAGCCTTTGCGCCGATCGCCTTCGGAGATGTCGTGCAGGGCTATCCGGTTGTCGGGACCACGCTGGATTTTCTGACCCGCTGGGGGCGTTATGAAGCGCCCCTTGAAGGCCGTTTTTTTGCCACGGAAAACGAGGCTGTTATCGGCTATGATGTGGCTGTCTCCCTTGGTCAGGAGATCACACCCGCCCATGGTCTTGGGACAGAGCCAACACACCAAGGCGAAACTTCGCCTCAAGAGATCGCCCATCGCCACGAGGGGGCGCACTTGCGTGTGGTCGGTCGCCTGCCCGCTACGGGCAGTCCTTGGGACAAGGCCATTCTAGTTCCGATCGAAAGCGTTTGGGAGATTCACGGCTTCGGAAATGGCCACCAAGAAGACGGTGTCATCGGTGTGCCCTTCAATGCCGGAACAATCCCGCCCATCCCTGCGGTGGTAGTCCGCCCAGCCAGCATTGCCGGTGCCTATGCCTTGCGGAGCGATTACCGAAAAAACGGCTTGATGGCTTTGTTTCCCGCCGAAATTCTGGTGTCGCTCTACCGCAATCTGGGCGATGTGCGCGATGCCATGCTGGTCGCTTCCATCCTTAACAGCGTGCTGATTCTCTGCGCCATTATCCTGCTGATCGTCGCCATTTTCTCGCTGCGCCGCCGCCGCTATGCCCTGTTGCGGGCCTTGGGGGCTTCAGCCTTCTATAGTGGCTTGGTGGCATGGCTGGGCGCTTTCGGGCTGATTGCCACAGGTTGTCTGGCAGGCCTCGCGCTGGGATGGGTGCTGACAGCGGCACTGTCGCTTTGGCTCTCTGCGCAAACCGGACTGGATTTGCAGCTGAGCCCCGACTGGACCCAAACCATGCCCGCTTTGATGCTTCTTATGGCTGGTTCGCTATTTGCCTGCCTGCCCGCTGTTATGGCTTACCGCTTGTCCCTTCACGAGACATTGCGCGGCGAATAAGCCTTGATATCTTGCGGTCTAAGCGATGGTGATCATGTCCGGGGTCGGAATTGTATCAATCTCAAAAAGTTCAAACTTTCGCGACTGCCGATATTATTGCCGAACAGTCTTGGATCGGAGCAGTGGCGGTAATGGGTCTAAATCACGCAGCTATCTCGGCAAAAAGGCTCCCCGGCCTGTGTTCCGAATTGATGGCGCCGAATAGAATTCTGTCTTATGACGGTCCGAACATCGCCATCTACCATCGCGGAGACAACAGTCCCGCGCCAGCGGCACAACGAACAATGGCAGCACTTGGGATCAACGTCCTGATCGGGCAAATCAAACGGCAACGAGAGCACGCTACAATGGCACGTCAAACGATGTTTTTATAGGTTATTGAGGATTCATTTCCCATGGCCGTTCAATTCCCGCTGATATCATCAAACCATCAATCTGGGTCGATGAACCCGGATTGTGAAGACTACATCATCCAAGTCATTGAAAAGGTTTCATTACACTTTTAAATACTGATTGTGTTTACATTCAGAATTGCCGTTTTCATTCTTCCATGATGACATGCAGGGACATATCCGAAGGCAGGAAACAGCCAGGAAAGCTATTCTGTTTCAATCGGAAAAAATGAAGCCCGCCTATTGCCGGCTGGCATTCCTAACCCTGATCTTTACAAAATAAGAAATTTATTTTTAAATCAGTAGAAGATTATAGTCCGCATTCAGAACTGTGAGGAAAAATGCTTCTTGCTCTTAGAATATTAACTGTTCCGGTTTTGTTGTT
>CAIYZJ010000068.1 GCA_903930675.1 uncultured Hyphomicrobiales bacterium | reverse complement strand
GCCCCCGCACCGTCCGGCGTGTTTGGCTCTGGTGCAGCAAATGGCGATTGTCTTGTCAGGCATGCGGCGAGGTAATCCACCATCCGGTGATGACTATCAACAACAGTCGCCACGCCAGAGCGTTCAAAAGCCGTCATTTCAAGCGAACTTTGATCATCATAGGGATTAAACACCACACAGTCGCGCCCATACATCAGCGCCTCGAACACCGAAATGCCGTGCACTGTCAAAACTCGATCACAGGCATTGATCAAATGATCCAGCCCTTTCGGGGCATGATGGACAATAAATTGATGCTTGGTCTGGCGGGGAATGTCCGGTTTTTTGGAAAACGGACCCTGCACCCAATGGATTTCGAGCGGTTGACCGATCCCCGCTTCCAGCATGTTCGGCCAGATAGCACCCAAGCCTGCCGCGTCCGAGCCGCCGGTGAGGATCAGCAAGTGGTTTTTATTCGGCAAGGGGGCTGTTTCAAGCCTTTTTTCGATCAGATAATGATCCCAGCCATAGTGGATATCAAGATGTTCGGGCCACGCCGGATCTTTGAAAAAGGATGGCACCCAGCGCAAATCAGCCTGCATTTCGGCTTGGATCGCCACATTGTCGATAGCAACAAGGCGCACACCGGACAGCGGTAACTGCTGCGAGAGCCGGAAAAGCTGTGGCCCGATATGTTTCTTGTGAAGATCGAACATCACCACATCATGATGCCGGCCCGAACAAAAATTGGCCATGCCGTCAATGGTGCCAGCCGTGAGGTGGCCGTCAATCATGTCATGATCGAATACGGCCAGATCACTTGGCAGGCAGCCAAGCAGATAGAAATCGACAGGTCCCTGCCCGCCCGTCTTGCGATAGGCGCGCGCCACCGCCTGCATCCGCCGCAAGTGCCCGAGCCCAAATTCGGGTCCGGCAGAAACGATGAACAACAGCGATGTCGGGGCTTTCATTGAAATAAGCTCATAACAAGGCCGTGGCACGGATGGTCTTCAAAGGCCGCAAACCGTCTGACGGATCGGCCCGCCAGTCACGATCGGGCAATTCGGACGGGGTCGGCGCCTTGATCCCGTCGCCGTCTGCGGCAAAGGCATGGCGGGTGTCGCGGATGACAAGGGCGATCTGATCGGGCAGCCAGCAATGGCCCGCGGCATATTCATCGCCTTTGCCGTCGAGATCGAGGTGGAATTCGACCACACTGGCCCCCCAGCGATGAATGGCACGCTGCATCACGCCTGCATCGACCGTATGATCGGACCAGCCGAGCCGTGCACCGGTCGCCTGCCGCATGGTCTCGATGGCCTGCAAATTGGCCTCGTGATGCGGGGTCGGATAGGCCGAGGTGCAATGCAGCAGCACCAGATCCTGACAGCCCAACTGTTTGGCATGGTCATGGGTCGCGACAATTTCATCCATGGTCGCCATGCCAGCCGAAATGATCAGCGGCTTGGCGGTTTTCACACAGCGCGCCACCAGATCGAGCCACATCATTTCATAAGAGGCGACTTTGAAAAAATCAACAAAAGGAGCCAATTCATCAACCGCATCGAGATAGAACGGTGTACAGCCAAAATCCACGTTGCGCTTGTGGCAATAGCTTGCCAGTTCGGGCAGAAATTCCAGCGGCAATTCCCAATTTTTCCGTGCACTCAGCTTTTCCGAACGGGCGAGAATTTCAGGGGCAAACAGCTGGTCGATCTTGAACAGCTGGAACTTGACGGCATCGCATCCGGCCTCGGCCGCGCTGTCGATGAAATCAAAGGATCGCTGCAAATCCTTGCCGTGATTGGAGGAGACCTCGGCGATAAAATAAGGCGATGCTTTTTGATTGAACAATGAAGGTGTGGACATGCAATCTCTGCTTTCTCTTCCCGTCAATTCCACAAGCGCGGATCCACCAGACGGTGATCGGCACAATGAAAAGTCTCCCATGCGACCGCTTCGGCCTTCACTCTGTCAAGCCTCGGCCATGCATCAACCAGTTGCGCGAGTTGGGAAGGATGATGGACACCCGCGACAATTTGTTCAATCTCCGGCCATTGCGCCACATAGGCCAAGGCCAGATCGGCCGCCGAACGCTGTATTGTCTGCACCAAGGCTTCAAGGCGTTGCAGATTGGGGCGCAATCCTGACAGATTGGCGGGCAGATCATCGGCTTGCATCAAGGCCACGCCTTGCAAAAAGATCGAGCGGGCATGCACGGCAATCGCGTGGCTGCGGCAAAAATCGAAAAAACCGTCCTGTATGATCCGCTGGTCAAACAGATTGAACGGGATCTGCACGATGTCGACGGCATAACGTCCGGCGAGCAGACGGGCTGTCTCGCTGTCATAGACCGAGATGCCAATGCGGCCGAGCACGCCTTGGCTTTTCAGCCCGTCCATCCATGTCCACAACCCGTCCCCGCCTTGGGCCAGCAAATCATGTGCATCATGCACCAACAGGCCTTCAAGTCGTGAACGGCCAAGCCTTGTCAGGCTTTGGGCGAAGGCCGCCTTGATCTGATCCAGATGCGCTCTCGTCAAAACCGGTTGGCGGATCGGCAATGTCTTGGAAATGACCTGAAAGGAACTGGCGGCTTTGGAGGCACCAATCACGCTCTCGCTCTCGCCATAGGAGGCGGCTGTATCCAGCAAAGTGATGCCGGCTTGGCGGGCGTCCATCAAAATCTGTTCGACATCGGCGGAGACGACTTGCCGTTGACCTGCAGCAAGGCCATAGGCCAGTCCGAATTGGACCGTGCCCAAGGCCAGACGGCTGATCGGCCCCGCTGTCACGCCTTGGCCCCGTTGAGAATGACCGACAGGGCAG
>CAIYZJ010000067.1 GCA_903930675.1 uncultured Hyphomicrobiales bacterium | reverse complement strand
TTTATCAATATTTGAAATCATGCCTATTGCAAGACATTGCAAATTGTATACAGTTGACAGGCTTTGATGCTGCGGTGTGAGCGCAGACAGTTTGTCCTTTGTCGGGCAGTCAGTCTCAACGTGTTGCGGGTTGGGCGTTGGGGTAAAGGATAAAAAGGGATTTCGATGAAGAAAATGCAAAAAGCCGCTGTTTTGACGCAACCACAGAAGTTTCTGATGTTGATCGGACAGTTGGAGACCAAGCATCAATTCGCTGAATTGGATGGTTTGCATCGTGTTATATTGTTCCAAATTTTAGATGCATGTTTTTCAGGCCAAAATATTACAATTAATCAAATTCTGGATAAAAAACTGTCGAGCAGAAGTTCTGTTTATAGAAAAATATCAGATTTGAAAAAGTATGAATTTATCATCGAAAATTGGGACGGCTTTATTTGCCATCTTGTTCCGGCAAAAAAAATAAGCCATATTCTCTCGGATATAGAGAATTGGTTAAATTCGAATGATGTCAAAGGGCAGAGAAATAGCTGATGCGATAGCCATTTCTGCTATCGCCTATGTTGTGCTGTTTGCCATCCATCATAACCTTTTAGCCATTTTTGATATGACTGCGCGGACGGTAGTATTTTTTATACCTGCGGCAGCGCGGGTTTTTTGTACGCTTATCTTCGGTTGTTGGGCCGGTGCAGGCATTGCTTTGGGCACAATCGCCAATTCCCTGTTCCTCGCGGGTACGGACCAGAACAACCTCTATGTGTGGCTTCTTGGCCTGGGCGCGGGTGCTGCGTGCAGCCTGTCTTTGCTGCTCTGGTCAATGATATCGCGGCGGGTCAACGGTCTTGTCTCACCCGAGATTGATTTTTTCAGCATTACATGGAGGGATGTTCTCGGGTTCTCGGTTATTCAGGCCGTGCTGAATTCGTCACTGACCCATACGCTTTTTTTCATGTTTCCCGATTATCAAATCGTTGTCAGTGCGTATTTGCTGGTGGTGATGTTTGTCGGTGATCTGTCAGGGGCATTTCTGGTGTTTATTGCCAGCAATCTCGGCTTTTCGTTTTGGTTGCGGGTCAGAATGCGCTGTTAGCCCTAACCGTACTGCGCCAGAAACGATCCGTTTTCCATCGCCTTATAGGCCGCCAGCCCTTTGCTTTTTGTTTGAGGCAGTTCGGGTGTGTCGTTTTGGTCGATGTTGCGCGGCTTTACCACAGTCGCGGACGCCGACACCGCCGTGTTACGATTGCTGATAGCCACAACGACACCGGCGGATTGCTCGGATGAGACAGACCGCATCACCGTATTCTGAAACGTCTGCCGGTTATCCGGTTTTTGTATCAGCATGGGCAAGCCCGACGCACCAATCTGCATGGCATCTACCTCTTGTTGTTCGACAAGAGTTTCAGAGCATATCTTGTGCCAAGCTTGTGGATAAGTCTGTTGAAAACCTTTGGATAAGCGGTGCAGGCTTCTAATGATGAGTCATTGCAAAGACTTGAGCCCCGCAATTTATTTCGGGAATGGTGCTCAGTGCAGCCTGATCGCGCCCGAAATCAGCAGAGCTTCCTTGTGAAGGTGCGACAGGCGGCGGTCGACCGAGGTCAGCTGGTATTTGATACGCTCGATCTGCTTGAGCAGGACAGGGTGGTTGCCCGCCGGATTGTGCTTGAGCTTGCTCTGCTCCCAATCAAGATCGGTCAGCAAATCCTCGCGGTCGATATAGCCGATGACGATCATGATCACCTGTTCGGCGAGTAATTTGACGCGGGTGATTTCATTCGGCGTCAATTTCGGCAGATAGACTACGATTTCATTGAAATTGCGCATCACACGGGTCAATTCGCTCGAACTGTGGATGGTAAAAAATACATCCTCGAGCACCTTGTAGAAATTCTGCAATGGCTGCTGCAAATCACCGGGCAGGCGCAGTGGCCGGATGGTTTGTTTGAAGGTGAAGGCAAAATCGGCATAAGCGAGCGACAGTTTGATGTTGTCGACGCGGCGCTTGTCGATCGCGCGCTGGAGGTCGGCCATCACAACCGGTGTTTCCGGCGATTGGTCAATCAGGCTATCGCTGGACCGTTCCTTCAGGTGCATCTCTTTATAGGCCCATTTCGCGGCAAAATGGCGCGGAAGGTCCAAACCCAGTTGAACAGTCGATGCATTGGCAGGGTGGGCAAGAGCCATCATGTTTTCCGGAACGCTGGTGAACAACCGATGGAGAGTATGGCTGACGTTTACGAAACGTTAACCATAATTTTCCATGCTCTCATAAAGACGGTCATCCAAGAAAAATCCAGCACCGAAACTGAAAATAATGTGATTTATCCACTAAAAGTTGCATTAACTCTGCTACCCAGCCACAAATGGCTGTCCGGATTGGTCTCAATTGAATGGGTGCCTTGGTTGCACGGCATCGGATAGGCCAGAATTTTATTTCCGCCCCGATCGGTTTTGCGATGCTTGAACGTTTGGGCGACACGATGCAGCAATCGGATCAGGGACAGCGGACTACGGCTTAGCCCCTTCACGGTCATCGACAACACAGATAACTATTCTTAGCCATCGAGGCGGATTGGCTGGGGATACCGCAACCTTGGTGTATATTCTCCCGTCAACCGGAGTGACCAACAATGCCGACCGATCATGCCGTCACCATCTATCACAACCCGCAATGCGGCACTTCGCGCAATGTGCTGGGCCTGATCCGCAATGCGGGGATCGAGCCCGAGGTGATCGAATATCTGAAAACCCCGCCCGACCGCGCAACATTAAAGCTATTGATCGCGCGGATGGGTGGAAATGTGCGCGATCTCTTGCGTGAAAAGGGCACGCCTTATGCCGAATTGGGGCTGGATCGCAGTGATCTGGATGACGGGGTTCTGCTGGATATGATGCTCGCGCATCCGGTGCTGATCAACCGGCCGATTGTCGTGACCGAAAAAGGCGTGATGTTGTGCCGCCCGTCAGAAAAGGTGCTTGAGATTTTGCCAAGCCCCCAACAGGCCCCGTTCAGCAAGGAAGACGGCGAGCGGGTGGTGTGAGGCGACCCGTCTTGCCTCAAAATAAAAAATAGGGCGCATGAAGCGCCCTATGAACTGGATTGATGTTCGTTCTCAGAAGCGGTAGGTCACGCCCGTGCCGATGATCCATGGATTGATCTTGACCTTGGCGGTGACATCGGTGGCGCCTGCCAGCACGACAGTGGCGTGGGGCTCCATCATGATCTTTTTGACGTCGAAATTGATGCCCCAATGGCGGTCAAGCATGTAATCGAAGCCGATCTGGCCCGCCACACCCCAGGAGTCCTTGATTTTCAGGCCCGAATAATTCGGACCTTCGCCATTGTTGAAATAATGGGTGTAGTTGAGGCCGACCCCGACATAGGGTTTGAAATTGCCTAAAGCGGTCACATGATATTGGGCCAGAATGGTGGGTGGCAGCAAAACAGTTTTGCCGATTTCGCCATAGGTAGCGATCGCTCCGGTGCCTTTGATCCTGTGCGGGGTCAGGCAGCAAATGGCTTCCACCGCCAGATTGGGAGTGAAGAAATAGGTCAGGTCGATTTCGGGGACTACGGAATTGGTAATCTTGGCAGATGCACCCAGACGCGCCCCGCCGGCAAAGATGCTTGCGGATTCAGTGGGGATCACGCCGATGGCGCGCACACGCACCATCCACGGCGAATAAGGCTCGATGACCGGTGCGGGGGCTTGCGGTTCGGGTTTCTTCGCGCCCAAATCGGCGGCCAGTGCGGCAAGGGCCATTGATTGAAACAGCAGAATGCCTAGAACGGCTTTGGTCAGACGGTTCATCTCTTTGTTCCCCTATGTCGGTCATTGTTGACCCGAGGCTAAGCCGCTTTAAGCTCTTTCACATTGCGCTGGATCAAACTTCTCGAATAAACAAGATCGGCACATCAGCTTTGCATTTTGTCGGGGTTGTTGCGGGCGCACCTTGCGGATAACGTCTGCCGGATTTTAAGGCAGATTTTGCTTGATTGATCCCAAGGACTGCACGTGTCTGATCCCGCATCATCCCATTCGATCCCCTGTTGCCTGACCGTTCGGGATATCCGCTCTTTGGTCGCCCCTTGGCGTCAGGCGGGCGGACGTATTGCGCTGGTGCCGACCATGGGCGCGCTGCACGAGGGCCATTTGTCGCTGGTCAGACAGGCCAGACAGCAGGCCGAACGGGTTGTGGTGTCGATTTTTGTCAATCCGGCGCAATTCGCGCCCCATGAGGATTTTTCCAGCTATCCGCGCCAGTTGCAGCGCGATCTCGATTTGCTGCAGACGGTCGGGATCGACGCGGTGTTCACCCCCGATGCCGCTGTCATGTATCCGGCGGGCTTTGCCACGACCATCAGCATGACCGGACCCGCGGCCGCAGGACTTGAAGATGCCTCGCGCCCGGTCTTTTTCAACGGTGTGGCCACTGTGGTGGCCAAATTGCTGGTTCAGGTTGCTCCCGATCTGGCGATATTCGGCGAGAAGGATTTCCAGCAATTGGCGGTGCTCAAGCAATTGGTGCTTGATCTCGATCTGCCGGTTGCGGTGCAGGGCGGCCCGACCATGCGCGAAGCCGACGGGCTGGCCATGTCCTCGCGCAATGTCTATTTGTCAGAGCCAGAGCGGGCCATAGCCCCCGCGCTCCACCATGTGCTGCAAAACATCAAAGCGGGTGTGGCGGCTCGACAAGCGGTGTCGCCGCTGATCGCGACCGCCAAGACGGAACTGGAACAAGCCGGTTTTAAAATGGATTATCTCGTGCTGCGCGATGCCGTGACCCTTGGTGAATGGCACGGACAATTACAGGGCCGCCTGCTGGTGGCGGCATGGTTGGGAAAAACCCGTTTGATTGATAATATAGCAGTTGATCGCGTCGACACCGACCGGCATATCAAGGATTAATCATGGCCTATTTGTCAGACCAGCGTCCGCTGAAACTGGGCGATTTGTCGCGCATGGCCGCGCAGGGTGAAAAAATCACCGCATTGACGGCCTATGATTCCAGCTTTGCCGCTTTGCTGGAGCGGTGCGGGATCGAGGTGCTGCTGGTGGGCGATTCCATGGGGAATGTGTTGCAGGGCCATGATTCGACCCTGCCCGTGACAATGGACCAGATGGAATACCACACCCAATGCGTGGCGCGCGGCACCAAGCGGGCCTTTGTGATGTCCGATCTGCCGTTCGGCTCCTATCAGGCCAGTCGCGAACAGGCCATGCACAGCGCGTCCCGACTGATGGCGGCGGGGGCCCATTGCGTGAAGCTCGAAGGCGGCATGGTGATGGCCGATACCGTGCGTTTTCTGGTCGACCGCGGCGTGCCTGTCTGTGCGCATCTGGGCCTGACTCCGCAATCGGTGCATCAATTGGGCGGCTACAAGGTGCAAGGCAAAAGCGAGGCGCAGGCCGACAGGTTGAAAGCCGATGCTCTGGCCTTGCAGGATGCGGGCGCCGCCATGCTTGTGCTGGAAATGGTGCCGTCTGCCTTGGCCGCCGAGATCACACAGACCTGCCCTGCCATGCCGACCATCGGCATCGGAGCGGGGGTGGATTGTGCGGGACAAATTCTGGTGCTGCATGACATGATCGGCATCTATCCGGGCAAGACGGCCCGCTTTGTCCGCAATTTCATGCAAGGTGCCGACAGCATCGAACAGGCGATCAGCCATTATGTGCAGTCGGTGAAAGACAAGAGCTTTCCTGCCACCGAACACAGTTATTGAGGCCGAATTGGCTGTTAGAAGAACAGCCAGCTCTGGAGCGCAAACAGGGGCATCAGCAGCCCGAATGACCAGACAAGGTAGCCGAAAAAGCTCGGCATCACCACGCCACGGCTTTCGGCCATGGATTTGACCATGAAATTGGGGGCATTGCCGATATAGCTGTTGGCTCCCATAAACACAGCCCCCATCGAAATCGCCATCAAAGTGGAGGCCATAGGCCCCATCAGGGCGATCGGATCGGCACCGGCGGCATTGAAAAAAACCAGATAGGTCGGCGCATTGTCGAGGAAGCTCGACAGCAGACCGGTGATCCAGAAATACATCAGCGGATCGGGCTGGCCCGACGGGGTGGTCACCAGCGCGATAATCCCCGCCAGCGCGCCGTTCTGTCCGGCTTTGAGAATGGCCAGCACCGGAATGATGGTCACAAAAATACCGCCGAACAATTTGGCCACCTCGCGGATGGGTTCAAGGTCAAACTGGTTGGCTGCCCGGATGCGGTCATTGGACAGCATAAAAGACAAAACGCCCATCAGCACCAGCACCAGATCGCGCAGAATGTTTTGCCATTCCAGTGTTACTCCGAACAGTTCGATCGTGTCGAACTGCACCGAACCGCTGGCAATGACCGCTGCCAGAATAACCATGATCGGGATGACATGATGCTTGCCCTCGATGGTCAAACGGCTGTCGGGTGTCGGGTCCGGTTTGCTGCGGCCTTCACGGCGATAGAGAGTGAGATCAACCACGAAAAAGATCAGCAGCAGCGAACCTGCCAGCATCAATGTGGGTTTGAACAGGGCTTTCGTTGTCCAGAAAAAATCGATCCCTTCCAGAAAACCAAGAAACAGCGGCGGATCACCCACAGGGGTCAGGGCCCCGCCGATATTGGCCACCAGAAAGATAAAGAACACCATCACATGGGCATTGTGGATGCGGTCATCATTGGCGCGGATCAGCGGGCGTACCAGCAGCATGGCAGCCCCTGTCGTGCCGATCACGCTGGCCAGCACGGTCCCTGCGGCAAGAAAGCCGGTATTGAGTGCGGGTGATCCGTGTAAATTGCCGCGGATGTGAATATGTCCTGTCACGCAATAGAGCGAGCCGATCAGGATGATAAAGGGCAGATATTCCTGCAAGGCCGTATGCAAAATCTCGTAAACAATGGCTGCTCCGCCAAAGGCGACCATCGCGGGTCCCGCCCATGCCACTCCCCAGAACAGGGCAACCTTGCCATAATGGTGATGCCAGAATTTCGGCGTAACCAGCGGCAGCAGGGCAATCGACAACAGCAGGCCGGCAAAGGGCAGGGTCCAGATCAGTCCGATTTGCCCGCCCTGCAGATGCGGCACCGCATCGGCAGCCTGGGCCGGCAAGCCGCTTGACAGGCCCAAAGCCACCGTCATGGGGATGCGGGCTGTCCAGCGGATTGTTGCCGGAATATGGAGTGACATACGGGCCATGCGTGTTTGTGTCTCCTGCCGGTCATTTTTGACTTGTCATTAAGGTAGGGTGGTCAGGTCGCAATGACCAGAGGCTTTCCTTCTTTGCGGCCCTCCATAAAAAAGCCCCGTGGTGACACGGGGCTGATCTGTCGTTGAGTGGCCGCAAATCTTAGTCGTTGATGACCCGCACCGCGCCTTTGGAAGCGCTGGTGGTCAGGGCCGCATAGGCTTTGAGCGCGGTGGAGACTTTGCGCGGACGCAATTTCGCAGGCTTCCAGCCCTTGGCATCCTGTGCCTTGCGACGCTGCGCCAGCACGGCATCATCAACCTTGAGGTGGATGCTGCGGTTCGGGATATCGATTTCGATCTCGTCGCCGGTTTCCACCAGACCGATCAACCCGCCCTCGGCGGCTTCCGGCGAGATGTGGCCGATCGACAGACCCGAACTGCCGCCCGAAAAGCGTCCGTCGGTGATCAAGGCGCAGGCCTTGCCCAGACCTTTGGATTTCAGATAGCTGGTCGGATACAGCATTTCCTGCATGCCGGGGCCGCCGCGCGGGCCTTCGTAGCGGATCACCACGACTTCGCCTGCAATGACCTTGCCGAGCAGAATCGCCTGCACGCTTTCGTCCTGGCTTTCGAACACCCGCGCCTTGCCGTGGAAACTCAGGATGCTGGCATCCACACCGGCGGTTTTGACGATGCAGCCATCGGCCGCGACATTGCCGAACAGCACGGCCAAGCCGCCATCTTGGGAATAGGCATGCTCGACATTGCGGATGCAGCCGGTTTCACGGTTGTCATCAAGGGCCTTGTAACGCGCCTCCTGCGAGAAGGCGACCTGCGTCGGCACGCCGCCGGGGGCGGCACGGAAGAAGGTGCGGACGGCTTCGTCCCTGGTACGGACGATGTCCCACAGGTCCAGCGCATCGGCGATGGTGGGGGCATGGACCGTGTAGCAATCGCGGTTGATCAACCCGCCGCGATCCAGCTCGCCGAGGATCGACATGATCCCGCCGGCGCGATGCACATCTTCCATATGCACATTGGCGACAGAGGGGGCGACCTTGCACAGCACCGGCACGCGGCGCGACAGCCGGTCGATGTCTTTCATGGTGAAATCGACTTCGCCTTCATGGGCGGCAGCCAGAAGATGCAGCACGGTATTGGTCGAGCCGCCCATCGAAATATCCAGCGTCATCGCATTTTCGAAGGCGGCGAAATTGGCGATGTTGCGCGGCAGGGCCGTGTCATCATCCTGCTCGTAATAGCGGCGGCACAGATCGACGACCACACGACCGGCCTGCAAGAACAGCTTTTCACGGTCCTTATGGGTGGCCAGTACCGAGCCGTTGCCCGGCAAAGCCAGACCCAGCGCTTCGGTCAGGCAGTTCATCGAATTGGCTGTGAACATTCCCGAGCACGAACCGCAGGTGGGGCAGGCGGAGCGCTCGTAACGGGCGACTTCCTCATCCGATAGCTTGTCATTGGCGGCAGCGATCATGGCGTCGATCAGATCGACGGCATGTTCGACATCGTCAATCGTGACCTTGCCCGCTTCCATCGGGCCGCCCGAGACAAACACCACCGGAATGTTCAGGCGCATGGC
>CAIYZJ010000066.1 GCA_903930675.1 uncultured Hyphomicrobiales bacterium | reverse complement strand
GGTGGTCATGCAGCCAAGCGTCCCATGCCTCGGGACGCGTGCGGCTGCCGAGCGCAATATAGTCGCCGTCGCGCAGGCCAGCCAAAGCCCCGGCGGCATGGACCGGCCCCATCAGTTCCGGCATCAGGCTCTGCACATGCCATCCCGGGTGAAGCGGAAAATCCAAGCGGCGGATCGCCAGCGTTACCCGGGCACGTCCGAAATCCACAGCACCGCCTCCGGTGGAAAGATGCACCTCGGTTTCCGGAAAGCGATCCTGAAATCCGGACAGGCGCGGAATGAGCCAGCGCATCGCCAGCGATCTTTCGCACGACAGCAGGATCGGTGTTGGGGCGTTGTGCTGCCGGATCTCCTGCAAGGCATCCGAGATCGTGCCGAGCGCGCGCGTGGCGGCCTGCGCAAGATGGGCTCCTTCGGACGTTAGCCGCACGCCGCGCCCCTCGGGCTCCAAGAGGCCCAGCTTCAGCGCCGCCGCCAAATTGGCCGCCCGACGACTGACGGCACCATGGGTCAGCGCAAGCTCTTCTGCCGCCGCCCGGATCGAGCCGAGCCGAGCGATGGTCTCGAATGCCCGAAGGTCATCGAGCGAGGGAATTTCAGATCGGCGCATTGGTCAGCTTTCATCACGAATATAGGTCAGAAATGATGCATTTAATGTGTTAATAATTGCATCTATATCACGAATATCACGCACTATCCTCTGACCCGTCAACTAAACCCCGGCTTTCCCTTCCGCTTGTCCGTAACTCGTGACTGTAAACGGTCCGTCGCACTATTGGCCTTGGGACTTGGCGGACAGTAAACGATGTTGCAAGTAACCTCAGCCCTTCAGGGCAGAAAGAAAAACGGTCATGTCTGATCCAATACTCCCCTTGGCCGTGACGATGGGAGATCCTGCCGGTATCGGTCCTGAAATCATCGTAAAGATGCATCAGCGCCGTCCCGGTCAATCCCGCTGGCTGGTTTTAGGCGATTCGGGCTGTATTTCCCGCGCAGCGCGCCTGCTCGACCCTGCATTGATCCTCAACATAATCACCGCGCCCGAGGCCGCAGAGGCCGGGCGGCTAAACGTTCTGGAAACCTCGCATCTGGCAGTTCCACCGCCTCTTGGGCAGGTCACGGCCGAGGCCGGACGGGCGGCCTATGACGCCATTGTGGCGGCCATCGGGTTAGCCCGAACCGGACGCGTGGCAGGAATCGTCACTGCTCCGATTCACAAGGAAGCGCTGGCTGTGGCGGGCATACCCTATCCTGGCCATACCGAGATTCTTGCCGATCTGGGCGGAGCGGACCGGGTGGCTATGATGCTCGCCAATGACGATATCCGAACGGTTCTGGTCACCATCCACTGCTCGCTTGCCGAGGCAATCCGGCGTGCGGATTATCCCGCCCAGATGGCAGCAATCCAACTGGCGCATCAAGGTGCTGTGGCGCTTGGCATTGCAAAGCCCCGCATCGCCGTCGCGGGGCTGAACCCCCATGCCGGTGAGGGCGGCCTTTTTGGGGATGAAGAGGTGCGCATCATAGCCCCGGCGATTGCCGCCTCCCGGGCCAAAGGGTTGGATGTTAGCGGCCCCTGGCCCGGCGATACTGTCTTTATGCAGGCGCGGCAGGGACGGTTCGATGTCGTGGTTGCGCAATATCACGATCAGGGACTGATCCCCGTAAAATATCTTGGTCTGGAGAAAGGTGTAAACATCACCTTGGGCCTCCCCTTCATTCGCACCAGTCCAGACCACGGCACCGCCTTCGATATAGCCGGTCGCGGCATTGCCGACCCCTCCAGTCTGGAGACTGCTTTCGATTACGCGCTGCAACTGCAAGCCACTCCGAGGGGAAAAGAACATGCTTGACCAAACGGCTCGTCCCAATTTCATCTTCATGTTGACCCGCAATGACCGGACGGTAGCCGATGCCGCTGCGCATCTCGAGATTGCCCTGACCGCCGGTGTGCGTCATATCGGCTTCAAGGATATTGGTCTCGACACTCATGGTTTGGCAGACCTGACCGCGCGTATCCGCGCGGCGGGTGCCATTTCCTACCTTGAGGTGGTTTCGCTGGGGCTCAAAGACGAGATCCGTTCCATCGAGGCAGGCGTCAGGCTTGGGGTGGATACTATTCTTGGCGGGGTCAATGTGGCCCATGCGCTGCCTATTTTGGCGGGCAAAACGATCGGATATTTCCCCTTTGCCGGGCGTGTACACGGGCATCCCAGCATTCTGGAAGGGAGTGCGGAGGAGATCGCAGCGAGTGCGGCAGATCTCGCGCAGCATGAGGGAGTATCGGGCGTCGACCTCTTGGCCTACCGCAATGCGGGAAATGTGTCCGCTTTGATCGCGGCGGTTTGCAAGGCCATAGCCAAGCCGGTAATCGTCGCCGGCTCAATCGACCGGCCTGAACAGATTGCCATTTTGCACGCGGCTGGTGCGACGGGCTTCACTGTCGGCACCTCGGCGCTGGATGGCCGCTTCCCCGCAAAAAGCCCCGCACTGTTCGATCAGCTTGCTTCTATCCTGCGGGGGTAAAAGGGGAGCGCCCCACTTGTTGGCGAGAACCGCCATTGGCTCGCCCGAGATAAAGCCGAAGCCTTCAATTCAAAAGCGGATATCCCGCTGCTACCGCCTGCGCCTCAAGCCCGAGTACCGCGTCATAGGCATGGGTCGGCAACACATCGAAACCGGCAATCATTAATTGATCGAGAAATCCGGGGCGGGGCTCTTCCTTGCCCAAGGCCATCAGCCCTTCTCGCATCACCTGCACAGTTTCGATTGATGTCCGCCGCGAGGTAATCAGCGGCAGGCTTGGCGTTTGCCCGGTTTCAGCGACGACCCTGATGCTTGCAACAAAATCGGGATCAAACCGGCAAAAATGGGCGAATGACACGCAATCAATCGCTGCGATATCTGCCTCGCCAACCGCAACCATTCTCAGGCTTTCGCGATGGGAGCCCGAGATTTTAATCTCGCGGAAGAAATGCCCGCCTGCCGCAACAGGTGCAAGCGTGGCCCGCAAGAGATTCATGCCCGAATTGCTGTCCATGCCGTTGACCGCGCATATTGTACCGCGAAACGCCGCCAGAGAACCGGCGTTCTCCGCGTTGCGGGCAATGACAACGCTGCGATGCAGCGGCCCTTCACACAGGGGAGCCGTATAAACCGGTGTCGCCACATAGGTTACAGTGTCCTGAAGTTCCGTCATTAACGGATACCCGCAGGTCTGCCCCAACATCAGATCGGGATCACGCCACAGCGCATAGATGTTCCCGGTGCGGCTCAGATCGGGATCGAGATCCTTAATCCCCTTATTGCCGAGATAGGCCGCAATCCAGCGCCACAAGGCGTCGTTTGCCGGGCGGAGTTCCGGATAATCATACATCGGCAACCCGGCAATCAATCTCCGGCTCCGAGGGGCCGCCTCATTCACAGCGCACCTTCGGGCACGCGCCCGAACGGATGGACGGGCCTGTCATGCGGACGCCAGAAGAAACGCCGGGCCACATCAAAATAACCATTATACACGAGGCCACCGTTCTCGGTCAGAATACGCTCCCTGTTCGCTTTGTACCATGCCGGTATCTCGTACCATGGCATCATCGGCTTCTCGTGATGGGCGGCGTGCAAATTATTATAGAGGAAAAGCAATCCAAGGAACGGGGCGTTTTCGACAATGGCCGTTCGTTCGGAAACACCTTCGCGCGCCCGGTGCTCTGCGAATGAGCGGATCAGCAGGATCGACGTCCCGGGATATACAATTGCAAAGAGGTAGAACCACACACTCATCTGGCAGACGAGCGTGACCCACGTCAGAATGAGCGCGCAGGCGATGGCGTGGGTGATCCAGATCGTGCGGTTTCGGCCTTGTGAGACAAAAGCCTTGCCTAATTCCTGCTTCAGGAACCGGGCGATATTCCAAGCAGGACCGATCAAGAGCCGTCCGATAAAGGTGGTCTGCAGTTTCACGAGGGCACGCCCGAGCGGCCCAAGTTCCGCCCAATGTTCGGGCATCCAGTAATAGGACTCGGGATCATCGAGCGGATCAGTCAATCTTTCATCGCGGTGATGAATGAGATGGGATCGGCGATACAGTTCGAAGGGCAACCAAAGCGACAGGGGCGGAAAGGCCAGCGCACGATTGAGAGGCCGCCACTTCGTCGGATGCCCGTGGATCATCTCGTGTTGCAAGGATGAATGCCAGGTGATCAACACTGCACCGAGCATGCTGACAAGCCAAACCGGCATCATCTGGTGAAAATACGTCACCGCGAGCCAGCCGCCATAGATCAGAGCGGTCAAAAGTAGCGTCGGCCACTCGACCGTCTTTTCTCGCGCATTGAACGCTATCGGATCATTCGCCAAAATGGTCTCCACACATGACCGGATCAAATCTTAAAACAATTAGCCTGTGCTTCCCGAAAAAATCAAACCCCGGATGAGTTTACGCTGAAAATAATTTGATCTTTTATGTTGTCCCTTGCGCGAACCCTCCATCGGGGGTTGGATTAAAGCGCTAAGAGCGAGTTTTACCCCGACCACACCTTTGCCAAGAGTTAAAGTGAGACAGTCAGAATGAGCCAGTCAAAACCGAATTTCATCATCATCATGGTTGATCAGCTCAACGGAACCTGGTTTCCCGACGGCCCGGCTGATTTTTTGCACGCTCCAACGTTGAAGCGCCTCGCCCGGCAAAGTGTCCGCTTTTCAAACACATATTGCGCGAGCCCGCTCTGCGCGCCGTCGCGTGCCTCCTTCATGTCGGGGCAATTGCCGTCGAAAACCGGTGTCTATGATAACGCCGCCGAATTCGCCTCCTCGATCCCGACCTTCGCCCATTATTTGCGCCGGACAGGATATCGCACCGTACTCAGCGGCAAGATGCACTTTGTTGGTCCCGATCAGATGCACGGTTTTGAAGAGCGCCTGACGACAGACATCTACCC
>CAIYZJ010000065.1 GCA_903930675.1 uncultured Hyphomicrobiales bacterium | reverse complement strand
TCCTGGCCTTTGTTCCTCAATTCATCACCACCGGCGGCCCAAGCATTATGGTCCAGTTTATGGTGCTTGGCTCAATTTCGGTCGTTCTGAACACGCTGGCCGATTTTGCAGTGGTTTTTGCGGCCCATCACATCAGAAACTATTCGGCCTCACGACCCGGCACCATCCAAGGGTTCCAAAAACTTTCGGGTCTGACATTGATCGCTTTGGGGTTGGGTCTTGCAGCCGCAGAAACGCACAAGCAATAGTGTCGGCTTCAATCTGCCTGCTCTGTTTTGAGTGTCACGGCAATGCGGCTGCCCTGTCTGTTCAGGCAGGATAACACATTGGATTATTTGCGATATATTGTTTTGAATGCCCTATCAATCCTCCACCATCTGTCCAGAATCAATGCAGTGCAGCTTCAGTTGTTTGCTCTTGCGACAATCCATCTCCCGACAGAACACGTAAACGAATTGACCATACCAACAGGCTTTCACAAAAAAATCCTGCCTACCTGTCGCATTTGCGTCGGGATGCGCTATCTCCCATGTGATGATTTTTCACAACCCATTGTAGAAAATAACCTTCACACTATATAAAAAATTAAATTAAAATCTAAAATAATATGATATCGTCTGTTTTGTATATGAAGGGAGAATAAAATGACCAAAAAAATCTCATTCGTCTTGATTGCACTTTTTAGCTCGGTCTTTGTATTTACAAAAACTCCGGATGCACAAGCGCTAACAACAGGGAACACTGTCTATATTCCCATATATTCACATGTATACCATGGCAATGTGGATTGGACAAAGAAGCCTGAAAGCAAGCAAATGGCCGTTATGGTCTCTGTGCGCAACACCGATACAAGGCACCCCATTACCATTACTTCCATCAAATATTACGGATCGGACGGAAAACTGGTTCGCGACGAAAGCGACAAGGCAAAAACCCTTGCGCCGCTGGCCACGTTGGAACTGTTTGTCGAAAACAAGGATACCACAGGCGGTTCCGGTGCCAATTATGTGATCAGCTTCACTTCGCAGGCTCCGGTCGATTCCCCGATCATCGAGGCCCTTCACACCAATTTCTGGGCGCCGGGATCGGTGGTGTTCACAACCAAGGGCGAAGTGATCCAGAGCCGTTAAAAGCATCGACCACAAGGCAAAGGCGGTGTGTGACTGGCGGTGTGTGACTGCCTTTGCCTCCTAACCCGATTTCAAGGCCTGATCGAGCAATTCGCGTTTGGCATCGATGGCCTGCATGACAACAGAATTCTCGAATCCCAGTGACCGCAAACTTGCCTCGGCCAGTTGCAAGCTCGCTTCGACGGTTTCCGGAATCACGACATCCGCTCCCAGACGATACAACCGCTTGGCATGGACTTCGTCATGGGCTCTGGCGATGATATTCACACCGGGCTTCAACTGATGGGCGATAGCGGTGATTTCTTCGGCCTTTTTCGGATTATTGATGGTTATTATCAGGGTTTTGGCCTGCTCGAGCCCGCATTTCTTGAGAAATTCGGGATGGGTCGCATCACCATAATAAATCTTGATGCCGCCCAGACGTTTGCCTTTGACAATCGCAGCATTGGAATCAACGAGAATATGTTGAACAGACTGCTGATCAAGAAAAAGGGAGACCAAACTGCCGACACGTCCGCTGCCGATAACAATCGCACCGCCCTGCCCTACGGCTTCCGAGCCGCCTGTCACATCCAGAGGGCTCTCATCTTTCTTGAAGGCAAATCCGATTTTTTCGCCCAAAACCACCAGAGCCGGTAAAATGGCCATGCCCAGAGCCACGCATGACATCAGCAAGGATGTGTGCTCTTTGCCGATCAAGCCGCTGCTGGCCGCTCCGCCAAGCAAGACGAAAGCAAATTCCCCTGCCGGTCCCAGAAGCAGACCCAGCTCGACGCCCTTGGCCGTCGAGTAGCCGAAAAGATAGCCGGTCGGCACAATTACGGCTGTCTTGCACGCTATGACCAGGATCAACCCCAAGGTCAAAGTTCCGATATTTGCGTAGATCACAGCAGGGTCGATTTCGAACCCGACCGAGATAAAAAAAACCCCGAGCAGAATGCCCTTGAACGGTTCGATCATACTTTCGATCATGCGGCGATATTCGGTTTCCGCCAGCAAAAGACCAGCGGCAAACCCGCCCAGTGCCATCGACAGGCCGAAATAGGATGCCGTCATCCCCGCGCCGATTACAATAGACAATACTGCGGCCAGAAACATATCCGGACTGTTGGTGCCCACCACCACGCGCAGCACGGGCTTGAACAGATAACGTCCTGCAAACAACAAGAGTACAATGGCAAAAACACCACTGAACAAAGCCGACCAGAGTTCGTCCGCAAGACTGGTTGTGTTCTGGCGCGCCATCAATCCGGCCAGAATTATGAAGGGAATAACAGCCAGATCCTGCTTGAGCAGAACGGCAAAGGCCGTGCGGCCGACAGGGCTATTCAATCGCTTTTTCAGCGAAAGTTCTTCGATAATGATGGCGGTTGACGACAGCGAAAAGGCCGCCCCGACCAGCACAGCAGCTTGCGGCGAGAGACCCGAATAATAAGCGGCAAAGGCGATGATCGCCATGGAGCCGAGCACCTGCAAACCACCAAAGCCGAAAATCAGCCTGCGCATCGTCATCAGACGGTTGAAGGACAATTCGATGCCGATCAAAAACATCAGCAGCAAAATGCCCAATTCGGCAAAAGCAGGAAATTCCGAACTGTCCGAGATCGTCACATATTCGATCAGCGGAAACTGACCCGACAGCCGCGACAAGCCATAAGGCCCCATGATGATGCCAGCCAGCAAAAACCCGACGACAGGAGATATTTTCAACCGGCTCATGACCGGTACAACAACTCCAGCGGTCCCAAGCACAAGGATGATTTCCTTGTAAGCGGCGATGTTGACGGGTGCTGCCATCTCAATCTCCATCGTTTCCAGGCCGCTTGTGGCATTGTTCCGTTCGGATGGCTAATTTGGATTACCCCGTACAACGTCGTACGAATAACCGGGGCCTATTTGCTGCCCCCGCTGAAGCGGTTCCTGACACCTTCGGATGTCAGGGCATGGCGGGCAATGGCGGACCAGTCGAATACCATGCCGTGACCCGGTGTCTGTGACGGCTGTCCGACACCGTTTTCAACAGTGATCGGTTCTGCCAGCAGGCCCAGTTCGGTCAGGCTGCCGCCCACCACATTTTCGAGCATGAAACTGTTTTGCACGCCGCACAGCAGATGCAGCGACAGTTCCATCATGAAATGCGGGGCCACCAACCGTCCGAAGGCCTGTGCCAGATGGGCGATTTTCAGCCATTCGGTCACGCCGCCGACAAAGGCGACATCGGCTTGCACAAAGTCCACCGCATCGGCCTGCAGATAGGCCAGCACCTGCTCGCGGCTATAGAGGCTCTCGCCCAGCGCGATCGGCGTTGTAATGGCGCGCTTGAGGGCGGCGTGGCCGTTGATGTCCTGATACAGCATCGGCTCCTCGATCCAGCCGAGGTTGAGCGCGTCCAGCCGCGCCCCCTTCTGGATGGCTTCGGAGGCGGTCCATTTCTGGTTGAGATCGACCAGCACCCGCTTGTCGCGGCCGATCACCTCCTGCACGCGGGTAATCCGCTCGATGTCCTCCCCGAAATCATCCTTGCCGATTTTGATTTTGACGGCCCGATAGCCTTGCGCCTTGTAATCGGCAGCGCGGCGGACCAGATCGTCCACGGTGTCGGTGGCACTCAGATTGATCTCGCTGATATAGGCCGGAATGGTTTCACGCGCCCCGCCCAGCAATTGGTAGAGCGGCTGGCCGGAATGTTTGCCGATCAGATCCCACACCGCAATATCAATGGCCGCCATCGCCATCGAATTGACGCCCAGCCCCAAGCGACGCGACTGGCGGCTCATTTTGAACCAGATGCGTTCGTAATCCAGCGGATTCATGCCGATCACCAGCGCGGCCAGATAATCGTCGATCAGTGCTTTGATCACCGTGCCGCCGATATCGACGGTGTAGCTGAGACCCGTCCCGACAAGGCCGGTATCGGTTTTCAACTCGACAACAATCAATTCCAGCCCGTCGACCTTATTGGTGGCATCCTCCCACGGCGAAGCCGGAGGCAGACGGCAGGCATGGGTGGAAACGCTTTCGATTTTCATGGGAAAATCAACTTTTCTGGCTGGGCCGAACTGGCAGCAATCAAGTTGCAATCCTAGGGTGCAATTGGCGATTTTGTCAAAATAACAGCCGAATTGGCGTGTGAACAGATGCGGCGCACCTTGTCAGACAAAACTCGATAATGGTAATGACATGTTAGTGAGAGCGCACTCAAAAACGCTCCGGTTCAATTTGCCGAAAAAACCATAGCGAGGGGAAGTATCATGTTGAAACGTCAATTATTGCAAATGGCACTGGCTGCAGCCGTATCTGCTGCTGTTATTCCGGCCATGGTCGCACCGGCTGCGGCACAAACCAAGCTGAAATGGGCACATGTCTATGAAGTGTCCGAGCCATTCCACAAATGGTCCGTCTGGGCGGCCGAAGAAATCGGCAAGCGCACTGCCGGCCGTTATGCCATCGACGTGTTTCCCGCCTCGCAGCTGGGCAAGGAAGCCGACATCAACCAGGGCCTGAAGCTGGGTACCGTCGACATCATCATCTCGGGTTCGAGCTTCGCCGCGCGCGATTTCGCACCGATCGGCGTGGGCTATTATCCCTTCACCTTCCGCGATGCCGACCACCTGCTGAAATATGCCAAGAGCGATATCTTCATCGAGCTGGCCAAGGGCTATGAAGAAAAGAGCGGCGGCAACCACATTACCGCTCTGAACTATTACGGCACCCGCCATACCAGCTCCAACCGCGCGATTGCCAAATGCGCGGACATGAAGGGCCTGAAGATGCGCGTGCCGGATGTTCCGGCCTATCTGGCCATGCCGAAGGCGTGCGGCGCCAACACCACCCCGATTGCCTTTGCCGAGGTCTATCTGGCTTTGCAGAACGGCACCGTGGAAGCCCAGGAAAATCCTCTGACCACCATCGAGGCCAAGAAGTTCTATGAAGTGCAAAAGCACATCGTGCTGACCGGCCACATTGTCGACCATCTCAACACTGTGGTGTCCGGCAAGGTCTGGAAGTCTCTGTCGGATGCCGACAAGAAGATCTTCACCGATGTGACGCAGGAAGCTGCGGCTAAAAGCACCGCAGACATCATCAAGCGTGAAGGCGAATTGGTGGACGAGTTCAAGAAAATGGGCGTCACCGTCACCCAGATCGACCGCGCCGAATTCCTCGATGCCGTCAACAAGAACACCACATTCGAACAGTTCAGCTACCGCAAAGCCGACTGGGATAAAATCCAGGCGATCAAATAAGCACTCGCCGTTTGCAATCTGATTTTGGCGGGGCCTAGTGGTCCCGCCACTTTTCATTTTCATCATGAATTGACCAAAAAGGGTACGAGATGACAAGCGATCCCCATCCCGCAACGGATGCAAATACGCCGCTGATCAGCATCGATGATCACGCGCCGGTTGATCTATCCGGTCATAACGCGCCCGAAGACTGGCTGGCTCTCGGCCTGTTCTGGCTGATGTGCACGGTAGTGTTCCTGCAGTTTTTTACCCGTTACGTGCTCAATGATTCCTTTGCATGGACCGAGGAAATTGCCCG
>CAIYZJ010000064.1 GCA_903930675.1 uncultured Hyphomicrobiales bacterium | reverse complement strand
TTACGGCGATGGCGGCGTTCGAGGTTGTGATGCTGGGCTATGGCCGCGCGGCTGTGAATGCCGAATGGGGCTATTTTCTTGCAATTGCCGCGGTGTGGCTCGGGGCTTGGCAGGTGATCGATACGATCATCGAGAAGATCAACCCGAAAGGCCGTCACGCCTGGGTGCTGAATATCGGCGTGCCGCTGATTTTCGGCCTGACCTTGCTGCTACTTTGGGAAACGCTGACCATTGGCTTTGCGGTGCCGAAGGTGATTTTGCCCGCGCCCTCGGCCATTTTGCTGCGGCTTGTGACGTCGATCCCGATACTGGCGGCGGATTTCGTGCAGACGGTGCAGGGCATCGGGGCGGGTTATGTGATCGGATGCGGGGCGGGAATTCTCGTGGCGGTGCTGATTGATCGCGTGCCGTTTTTGCAGCGCGGATTATTGCCGCTCGGCAATCTGGTGTCGGCGCTGCCGATTGTCGGCGTCGCGCCGATCATGGTGATGTGGTTCGGGTTTGACTGGCAATCGAAGGCGGCGGTGGTCGTGATCATGACATTTTTCCCGATGCTGGTGAATACGGTGGCGGGGCTTGCGGCGGCGGGCCATATGGAACGCGATTTGATGAAAACCTATGGCGCTGATTACCGCCAGACATTGCTGAATTTGCGTTTGCCTGCGGCCTTGCCGTTTATCTTCAACGGGTTGAAAATCAATTCGACACTGGCGCTGATCGGCGCGATTGTGGCGGAGTTTTTCGGCACGCCGATTGTCGGCATGGGATTCCGGATCAATACGGAAGTCGGCCGGATGAATATTGATATGGTCTGGGCGACCATTGTTGTTGCGGCTTTGGCCGGTTCGGCATTTTACGGATTACTCGCGCTCCTTGAGCGTCGGGTCACGTTCTGGCATGCTTCCTACCGTCAGGGAGCTGCGTAGCTTGGGGCATGTGCCCCGTTTCGAGGGAGAAGAGAATGCGGAAGATTGTTTTGGGAATGGCGGCCCTCGCGGGCCTCGGCATCGCTTCGGCGCATGCGGCAGACAAGGTGACGTTGCAGCTGAAATGGGTCACGCAGGCCCAGTTCGCAGGCTATTACGTCGCGAAGGACAAGGGTTTCTACAAGGATGCCGGCATTGATATCACGATCAAGCCGGGCGGCCCTGACGTGGCTCCGCCACAGGTGCTCGCAGGCGGCGGCGCTGACGTTGTTGTCGACTGGATGCCATCGGCTCTCGCGACCCGCGAAAAGGGCGTGCCATTGGTCAATATCGCCCAGCCGTTCAAGCGTTCCGGCATGATGCTGACCTGCCGCGCCGAAACCGGCATCAAGGCACCGGCTGATCTGAAGGGCCGCACGCTCGGCGTCTGGTTCTACGGCAATGAATATCCGTTCCTCAGCTGGATGTCGAAGCTCGGTCTCAAGACCGATGGTTCCGCAGGTGGCGTGAAGGTGCTGAAGCAGGGCTTCAACGTCGATCCATTGCTCCAGAAGCAGGCGGATTGCGTGTCGACCATGACCTACAACGAATATTGGCAGGTGATTGACGGCGGCATTCCTGCCGACAAGCTGGTCGTGTTCAAATACGAAGACCAGGGCGTCGCCACGATGGAAGACGGCCTCTATGTGATGGAAGACAAGCTCAAGGATCCGGCTTTCGTCGAGAAGATGGCGAAGTTTGTTTCGGCCTCGATGAAGGGCTGGGAATGGGCGCGCAAGAACCCTAAGGAAGCTGCCAAGATCGTGCTCGACAATGACGCCTCCGGCGCACAGACGGAAAAGCACCAGATCCGCATGATGGACGAGATCAACAAGCTGACCGAAGGCTCGAACGGCAAGCTCGACCAGGCTGATTATCAGCGCACGGTCAAGACGCTGATGGGTGGCGGTTCCGATCCGGTCATCACGAAGGAGCCAGCGGGCGCGACCTCCGATGTCGTGATCGACAAGGCGCTTGCGATGAAGTGATGTGAAGCGGGCTTTGCGGCCCGCAATCAGCTGATCTGACGAGTTGACGATCAGCCGCGGCGGGGGAAACTCCGTCGCGGTTTTGTTTTGGGTGGTTAGTAAACGAGGGTCAGGAGCAAACCGCCAACCCACATCCCCAAACCGAACCATGTGTGCGCGACGAGATTGAGGGCGCGGATTTTCCAGGGGTTCGGGCGTTTCGAGGCGGCCCAGCCTGCGCCCATGCCGGGTTGGAGCAGGAACCAGCCTGCGCCGACTGTGATCCATGCCA
>CAIYZJ010000063.1 GCA_903930675.1 uncultured Hyphomicrobiales bacterium | reverse complement strand
CCGGGTGTTTCACTTCAAATTTGAGACCGCATTTTTAAAAATTTAAATTTTTCAGGTCACTTTTATAATTTTTTTGATCCTATTGATCCCTGCCCGCAAGAAGGGATCGGTGTGGATATAGAGGAATTGCATGCCGGCCTTAGTCCAGTGTTCGACATCATCTTCTGTCACCAGTGTACCAGCAATTTTTCCTGCGGCTTTGATCTTTTTGGTGATGAATTCAACCTTTTCGACCACTTCTGGGGCCCGTTTGCCGCCAGGTGGCACTGCGGCCGGGTGGCCCATGGCTTGTGAGAGATCGCCCGGGCCGACAAAGAACACGTCAACGCCTTCGACCTCCAGCATCTCATCGAGATGGTCTATGGCTTCCAGTGTTTCGATCATGACGATGACCAGACGGTCCTGATAATTGGTCTGGCAGCCATAACGCACGGCTGCGACCACAGCCTTTGCTTCCGCGGCTGTATTGACCATCGGCACCATAATACCGTCCGCACCGGCATTGAGATAGCGGATGATCAGGGATTGCTGGTGCGAGTCAGGACGCACGATCGCGCCACCGCCTGCGCCACGGGCCGCATGGGCGCTGATCTTGACGTCCTCGAACGTCCATGTGCCATGTTCGCAATCAAGAAACACAGTATCAGCACCCAATTCGCACAAGCGCGCACAAAATGTCGCGCTTGTTTGGTGGGTGGTGTACATGGTGATGGTCTCACCCTTTTGCAGCCGCGTCCTGAGTTGAGCTCCGATCATCGCGTCTCTCCTTATTTTTTGTGGCTTTGAGGCAGGTCGAAAGTGTCGCTTGGTGCACCGACCCAGCGGGCGGTTTCAATATCAGCCGACGTATCCCTCATGAATGTCGGCGCAATGCGGATTTCTTCCACCACAGCACGCAGAGGCAGGGTGCAGCACAGCAGCACGGCTTCAGCGACATCAACAGGATCCAGCATGCGGGCGCGCTCTTGTTCGCTAGGTGGACGCGCCCGGTTGTTGAGGATCGGTGTGTCGGTTTCACCAGGAAGAATGGTGGTGGCACGAATACCCTGATTTCGGAAGGTGTTGTGCAGATGCCCCATAAAATTGAGCACAGCTGCTTTGGCTGCTCCATAGGCTGCCCCACCCAACAGGTTGGGGCGTAAAGCCGCAAGCGAGGATACTGTCACAATCGTGCCGCTCCCACGCTTCAACATTCCCGGCAATAGGGCTTGCGTCAGGTTGAACACTGCGGTCAAGTTGACCTCCAGCGTCGAATTCCATTCCTGTTCGGAAATCCAGCGCGCATTGAGCACTTTGCTGGCACTGCCGGCATTATGGACGACAATATCGGGTATTCCATAACCGGAGGTAATCCATTCCACCAACTCCACCAGTTCACTGCGCTTTTGGATGTCTACCGCACGGGCGACAGCCTTGCCGCCGTCATTGATAATACTGGCAACAACCGGATCAAGCACAGCTTTACGGCGTCCAACCAGCACAACCTGGCAACCCTGTTTGGCCAGCAATAAAGCCGTTTCACGACCGATTCCGGTGCCAGCTCCGGTCACAATTGCAATCTGTCCACCCAGTCGCGACATCAGATTTTCCTTTCATAGCCATATGCCGCTTTGACCCCTTCAAGGGTAACAAAGCCCTCGGCCAAATCGGCTTCAATATCCTGTGTTGTACGGTCACTCGGCTTACCCCAACCACCGCCGCCGGGTGTTTCAAAGCCGAGGCTTTCACCGGGTTGTAATACGACTTTGCCTTTGGGGAAATGATCGACCCCGTTTTTAAATACACGTCCAGCCGTGCCCGAATGGCCTTCGACGACACCGAAGCACGGAAATTTAACCCGCTCGGTCGCCATGTAAACACTCATCGGATTGTTCGAGATGTTTTTCAAAATTGAGCGTTGCGCCAGCCCGCCACGGAACGCACCGGCTCCACCGGAATCAGCGATCAATTCCTTGCATTCGGTCAGAACGGGGACGGCCAACTCGTACATTTCAATCGGGGTGACGCGGCAATTTGATGGGAAAGACAGTGTATCCAGACCGTCATTGTTCATGCGTCCGCCTTGCCCGCCATGGAAGTTCTGGATCGCGCCATATTGGGTTCCGTCATTGCGCTGGCCCAGACAATTCATCGCCCAGATCGGCGCGCCGCCGCTATCGCCTTGCACGCGTTCCGGCACAACCCCTTCGAGTGCTTTGAAAATCAGGCTCGGGATGACATGCCCGACCAGATTGCGCGAGTTGCCTGCTGCATAGGCATGCGGGTTCAGAATAGACCCGAGCGGAGCTTCATCGGTAAAGGGCGTGATGCAGCCTTCATTGTTGGGTGTTTCGGGATCAAGCAGGCATTTCAGGGCATAGACGGAATGGGCATAACGATAATGGGTGCGCACATTGATGCCGTGCAGCACCTGATCCGACGAGCCGGTATAATCGACATGTACGGTTTCATCGCGCACAATGACCGCTGCCTTCAACACGACTTCGCTATCGAACCCGTCAAGTTTCACTTCGGCCCGATAGGTGCCATTCGGCCATGCCTTGATGGCTTTGCGCAATTGCATTTCCGAACGGCTATGGATGGAATCAGCTAATTCGTCCACGGAATCGAGATCGTACTCCTCCATAAACCTCAGCAATTCACGGCCCATCACATTGTTGGCCGCAACCAT
>CAIYZJ010000062.1 GCA_903930675.1 uncultured Hyphomicrobiales bacterium | reverse complement strand
CCTTCCCGTTCGATCTGCTGTTCTGGAATTCCGATTCCACCCGCATGCCTGCGGCCAACCACTCCTTCTATCTGCGCTCGTGCTATCTCGAAAACCGCCTGTCGAAAGGCGAGATGGAGATTGCCGGACAAAAGCTCGATCTGGGCAAGGTCAAAGTGCCGATTTTCAATCTGGCCGCCCGCGAGGATCATATCGCACCGGCCAAATCGGTGTTTCTGGGCTCGCGCTTTTTCGGCGGTCCGGTCGAATATGTGCTGGCAGGCTCGGGCCATATCGCCGGTGTCGTCAATCCGGTCAGCAAGCCGAAATACCAGTATTGGACGGGTGGCAAACCGGTCGGCTCGCTCGACAAATGGATTGCCGAAGCCAAGGAACATCCGGGCACATGGTGGCCCTATTGGATGCAATGGATCGCCAAACAGGCGCCCGCCAAGGTCAAAGCCCGCAAACCCGGCGGCAACCGCAAACCGCTGGCCGACGCACCGGGCACCTATGTGATGATGAAAGCCTGATCGGGGCAGCAGCGTCTGTTTTAACCGCAGTCGGGAGGCATGACGCCCCCCGCCTTTTGGTTACATCCATTGCCCGACACCACCGGGGGCAATTTTGACGCCATCGAAAACACCGGGCGTGATCTTGCTTTGAGCCTGCACGACAACATCCTGAGTGGCATGGATATGCCGCTTCACAGCCTCAACGGCCTCGGTTGCATCGGACAATCGGGCATAAAAAATTTGCTTGGATTCACCGCCACTCAGCGTTTTCACTTTGACCAAAACCGCCCAGCCATCTGACATTTAAAACTCCTATACCTGAGAATTATTGAATGAATTGACCTTCCGGTTCGCCCGCGCTTCGCCCCGCTTCCTTGCCAAATCAAAGCCGCACCTTATCGCCGCTGCGGCAGGTTGTTCGTGTTCGCGGGTTGGTCAAACCTGTAGGTCAGACCCAATGCCAGAATATCGATGGGCGATTTGGCCTTGGTCGACAGCGTATCCATGCCGGCCCCTGCCAGAAGCCCGTTATAGGCCACATGACTGGTGTCGATTGTCACTTTGGTGGCCATCGGGAAAACGTGAAGATAAGCAAGATCAAGCGTCATCGCCTCGCTGATTTGATAGCCCGCGCCCAACGAGGCCCAGATGCGGTCATTGTCAGGCAAGCGGATGCCGCGTGTGGTGTCCTTCAATGAACTGCTTTCGAATGACACGCCGCCGCGGAGCGTCCATTGCGCTGTATAGGCAAATTCTGCCCCCAGCGAGACAAACCAGTTGTCGTTGTAATTCAAAGGGACAGCGGGCTGGAGTGGATGCGCCTGCCCGCTGGATTGCAGTGTGACGGCGGGTGAGCCGATCCGGCTCCAATCGATCCATTCATAGCTTGCCAACAGCGTCCATTGGTCTGAAACCGTCTGGCGCAGGCTGACCATGAGGCTTTGCGGCATCGGCACCGACAGACGGATCGGCTGGTTTGCGGCAGCCAGTGGCGCGCCGAAGAAATCCCCCTTCAAATCCTGCTGCACTTTGGACCGGTAACCGATGCCGATATCCGTGCCCTTGAGTGGCGACAGCGTCAAACCGGCGGAAAAACCCACACCGACACCTTCGCCCTGCAAACCGATAATCCCCCATTGCGAGGGCGCGGACACGGCCGGAATCGCGCTGGTATATTTGGATTTGAATTGCATCACCCGCAAACCCGCCCCGAACGACACCATCTCGCTCCAGCGATAGCCGAGCATCGGTGTCGCCTCGATCGAGGAAACTTTGGTTGTACTGCCATAGGCGCGGCCGACATAATTGTCGTCCATCTTGGTGGAAAGACCGTAGGGCGAGGTCACGCCCAGTCCCAGCCATACCTGATTGTTCAACTGGTAGGACAGGAAAGAAGCCGGAACCACCGCATCAATGGCGATATCGCCGCTTTTGGAGGAACCACCGAACCCCGCACCGATGGCGGAGTAGCCCGCGCCCGTGCCTGCCTGATTGTCATGCCGAACATCAGGGGCAATGCCTGTCAGGTTGAAAGAGCCCTGAAAACCCGAAAACTGCGTGATGGTGGCGGGATTGAAGTAAATAGAACCAAGGCCTGCGGCCCCTGCGGCGGTACCCGCGAAGGACAGCGCCTCGCCCGCCGCGCTATGTTCGCGCAAGGCAAAGGCCCCAGCCTCAACCCGCTCGCCCGACATCACCAGTAAAAAAACCAGAACCAACTGGCCAAGCAGCACTTTGCTGCGCATCACAATACACGACATCTGAACAATCCCGAAAAAACACAATGAAACAATACGAACGCAACGCTAATTGATCGAGTCTTACAGCAAACACCGGAATTAATAAAGTGTTCATTCTTGCCGATCAATGCAATCCCATAAAAAAGGCCGTACCCTTCACAGGTACGGCCCAAAAAGCATCAGTGCGATCAGTCTTATTTTTTAGGCAAAGCCGCCGGAGCAGCCGGAGTATCGAAACGGTAACGCATCGACATCGACACGATGTCGATGCGGGAGTCGAACTTGCCGGTATAGGTAAAGGGGGCTGAATAAGCCGGATTACCGCTGACCACATTCATCCGTGTATTGTTGGGGATAATGTGGGTATAGCCGAGATCGAAACTCAACTTCTCGTCGAATTTATAGCCTGCACCAAGCGACAGCCAGACACGGTCATTGTCAGGCAGACGCGGACCGCGCGTATCATCGCGGATCGGCGAATATTCATAGGCCACGCCCGAACGCAGCGTCCAATTCGGGTTCATGGCATATTCGAGACCGGCAGAAGCCATCCAGCCGTCTTTATAGCCCAAAGGCAGCGAGCCGATGCGAGCGCCGGTGTTCTCGTTGTAATACACTGGGAACTGTACGCGGCTCCAATTGGTCCATTCATAACCGGCCAGCACGGTCCACTGGTCGGTCAGCTTGCGCTTGACACCGACCGTAACAGAATCGGGCAACATTACGCGCAATTTGATCGGACTCACTACTCCCGAAATCGGGCTGGCATAATCCCCTGTCATATCCTGCTGGACCGCAGAGCGGTAGCCGATCCCGATTTCGGTTTTGTTGTCGGGCTTGTAGGTCAAACCTGCCGAAGCGCCAATACCGATGCCATCGCCTTCCAAACCGCCATTGCGACCCGTCAAAGCAACATAGGATTTGTAAATGGCCTTGAAGGTCATGATACGAACACCGACACCGACCGAAAGCTGATCATTGATCTGATAGGCGAGCGAGGGAGTGATTTCCATTGAGTTTGCGCGGGAGGTGGTACCATACAAACGGCCCGTGCCCCATGAGGGATCATATTTGGTGGCCAACCCGAACGGTGCATTCACCGACAGACCCAGCCAGACATCCTTGCCTATCTGCCAAGTGCCATAGGTGGCAGGCAATGCCACATCTTGCGCAATATCACCGCTGGTCCTGCCCGCCGACAAAGCCGAGGTGGAATCGGTTGTCAGTTTGGCAAAGGGAAAAATGCCGCTCATCGAGCCTTCGACCTGAATGCCTTTATAATTGGTCATCGACGCAGGGTTCCAGAACATCGAGCCCAATCCGGCCCCGCCTGCTGCGGCGCCCGCAAAGGACAGGCCCTGCCCTGTCGCACTTTGTTCGCGCAAACCGAAAGCGCCTGCCTGCGCCTCGCTGGCGGCAAGGCCAAGGGCCAAAGCAGCAACCGCGCATGATGAAGCCATTTTTAAATTGAATGTCATTGGTATTCCGCACTGTCAAATCGGGGCCGGTTCAATGCCGACCCATTTCAAATCAAATGCCATGACACAATATAGTCACAATTGCGTCAAGCCACTGCGCCAAAAGGGCATCTGATTATCTGCCCATTGTTGCAAAAGAGCCACCATCGCACTGTTGCTCAGATGAACACTTGCCTCGGGACGCCACACGGGCCAAACTAAAGTCCTAGGGAGAATCCCTGATACGAGAGCAGGAAACACGATGAAACTTGTACGTTATGGCAAAGCGGGTGCCGAAAAACCCGGCCTGATTGATTCCGATGGCACGATCCGCGACCTGTCGGCCCATGTGACAGACTTTGCAGGCGATGCCCTGCTGCCTGCCAATATCAAGAAATTGGCGGCGCTTGATCCCAAAAGCCTTCCGGCCGTTGCCGCTGGCACCCGTTTGGGATCCTGCGTGCCCAAGCCCGGCAATTTCATTGCTGTCGGCCTGAATTTCGCCGATCACGCGGCTGAAACCAACAATCCCATTCCTGCCGAACCGATTTTGTTCAACAAGGCGCCCAACACCATTCAGGGCCCCGATGATGACGTGATCATCCCGCCCGGCTCGCTCAAAACCGATTGGGAAGTGGAACTGGCTTTCGTGATCGGCCAGCCCGGCTACCGGATTTCGGAAGCCGATGCAGCCAACCACATCGCCGGTTATTTCATCTGCAACGATGTGTCCGAGCGCGCCTATCAGATCGAGCGTTCAGGCCAGTGGATGAAGGGCAAGAGCCTGCCGACCTTCGGGCCTGTCGGGCCGTGGCTGGTCACTTCCGATGAAGCGGGCGACGTGCAAAATCTGAAAATGTGGCTGAAGCTGAACGATCAATATGTGCAGAACGGCTCGTCCAAGACGATGATTTTCAACTGCCAGTTCCTCGTCCATTACATCTCGCAATTCATGCATCTGGATGCAGGCGACATCATCACCACCGGCACCCCTCCCGGCGTCGGCCTCGGCATGAAGCCACCGCTGTTCCTCAAGGGCGGCGATACGATGGAAGTCGGGATCGAAGGTCTCGGCGTGCAGCATCAGCACGTGAAGCAAGCCTGATAAGGCACTGCGATCAAACAACAATCATGCCGCCTTCGGGCGGCCTGATCTTTTTATAGTCCATTCAATTCAAAGTCTCAGAGACCCAGCATCAGTTGCAGGTTTTGCACGGCAGCACCCGAGGCACCCTTGCCCAGATTGTCGAGACGCGCCACCAGCACCGCCTGTCCGCGGGCCTGATTGCCATAGACGCGCAATTCCATGACATCACTGTCATTGAGGGCTTCGGCCTCGATCCGGCCGGCTTTGACGCTGGCCTCGTCATTGGCCAGCACTTTGACCAGCTTTGCGCCCTGATAGGCCTTGGCCAGCACGTCGTGCAGATCATCGACGCTGACCTGCCCGTGGAGCATATCGAGATGCAGCGGCACCGACACCAGCATGCCCTGACGGAAATGCCCGACCGAAGGCACAAAAATCGGCCGCCGCGCCAGACCGGTATACAGCTGCAATTCGGCAACATGCTTGTGTTCGAGGCCAAGACCATACAGCTCGAAATTGGGGGCGCGGCCTTCCTCGTGATCGGCAATCATGCTTTTGCCGCCGCCCGAATAGCCCGACACCGCATTGACGGTCACCGGAAAATCTCTGGCCATCAGGCCCGCGTCGATCAAAGGCCTGATCAGCGCAATCGCGCCGGTCGGATAGCAGCCGGGATTGGACACCCGCTGGGCCTTGCGGATCGCATCCGCCTGGCCCGCCGCCATTTCGGCAAAGCCATAGGTCCAGCCTTCGGCCACCCGATGGGCGGTGGAAGCATCCAACAGCACAGGCGCGTTTGCACCCAATTCACCCGCCAGCGCGACGGTCTCCCTTGCGGCGTCATCGGGCAGACACAGGATCACCGCGTCCACCTCGGCCATCAGGGCTTTGCGGGCGGCGGGATCCTTGCGGTGGGCGGCATCAATGCTGCGCAATTCGACAGTGCCCAAAGCCAGCAAGCGTTCGCGGATGCCAAGCCCCGTGGTGCCTGCTTCGCCATCGATAAACACTGTCTTTGCCATGATGCACTCCCGTCAATCCGGCGGTTGATGAGTTGTCAGGATTGCCATGACGAACAGGGTTTCCTGACGCCCTGTGACATGCGGCCACAGGCCGCTCCAGTCAAGCATTTCGCAAGGCTTGCAGGCCGCAAATGCCAAATGTTTATGCAAGTGTGGCACGATTGCTGCAATGCGATTGCTGCAGATGATCTGGTCCGGACCCGAATCCTCCGTTAGATTGGGATTATCCTTTGCCTGTTGTTGAAAAGAGACCGTGATGTTCAATACTCCCCGCTCCCGCCGTGGCATGGTCACATCCCCGCATCATCTGGCCAGCGAGGCCGGCTTGCGGGTGCTGCGCGACGGTGGCAATGCCATCGAAGCGACGATTGCCATGGCGTCGATGCTGGCCGTGGTCTATCCGCACATGACGGCGATTGGCGGGGACGGGTTCTGGCTGGTCAGCGCTCCCGGGCAAGATCCCGTGGCCCTTGATGCCTGCGGCGGCGCGGCCATGGCAGCGACACCCGCGCTCTATGCCAGACACGGGCACGACACGATCCCGTGGCGCGGCCCTTTGGCAGCCAATACGGTGGCGGGCACGGTGTCGGGCTGGGGCGAGGCCATGGCGCTCAGCAGCGAAATGGGCGGCACTCTGCCGTTGTCGCGCTTGCTGGAAGATGCCGTCTGGTCGGCGGAAAACGGTTTTCCCGTCACCCGCAGCCAGCAGGAATTGACGACGGAAAAGCAACCCGAATTGCAGGACCAGCCGAATTTCGCCAAAACCTTTCTGGCCGGCAACCAGCCCCCGCGTGAGGGCACGTGGATGAAACTGCCCGCTTTGGGCCAGACTTTGCGCCGGATCGGCCGCGATGGCCCCGAGGATTTCTATCGCGGTGCACTGGCGCGTGACATTGCTGCCGATCTCGCCGCCTGCGGCTCGCCGGTGGCATTGGCTGATCTGAATGCCCACCACGCCCAACGGCGCAAGGCGCTGTCGGTGAATGTGTCGGGCGCGCGGGTGTTCAACTTCCCGCCGCCGACGCAAGGCCTGTCGTCCTTGATGATTTTGGCTTTGTTCGACCGCCTGAAGGTGCGCGAGGCCGAGGGCTTCGCCCATATCCACGGCATGGTGGAAGCCACCAAACAGGCCTTTATTGTCCGCGACCGGACCATCGGTGATCCCGCTTCGATGGTCGCGGATCCGCAAACCTATTTGCACGATGACATGCTGGACCGGTTGGCCGCCCGCATTGACACCCAAAAGGCACTGCCATGGCCGCATGTGGCGCAAAAAGGCGATACGGTCTGGCTGGGCGCCATTGATGCCCAAGGCGTTGCGGTCAGTTTCATTCAAAGCATCTATTTCGAATTCGGTTCGGGCTGCGTGCTGCCGCAAAGCGGCTTTGTCTGGCAAAACCGCGGCGCGAGTTTTGCGCTGTCGGGCACAGGCCCGCGTGTGATCGGGGCTGGCCGCAAACCGTTCCACACGCTCAATCCCGCTATTGCCCTGTTCGAAGATGGCCGCCGCATGGTTTACGGCACCATGGGCGGCGAAGGCCAGCCACAAACACAAGCCGCGCTGTTCTCGCGCTACGCGATGTTCGGTCAGGGCTTGCAAGAAGCCATTACCGCCCCGCGCTGGCTACTGGGCAAGACCTGGGGCGACCAGAGCATCACGCTGAAGCTCGAAAACCGCTTCGATTCCGCTCTTGTGGCGGCTTTGCAGGCCGCCGGTCACGACATCGAAATACTGCCCGCTTTCACCTCTACCATGGGCCATGCGGGTGCGGTGGTGCAGCATACATCCGGCCCGCAAAGCGGCCTGTTCGAAGGCGCAACCGACCCGCGCAGCGACGGTGCGGCCATCGGGTTTTAAGCGGTATACTGCACCGGAAGTTTGAAGACACCGAAGCTGAAGTTTTCTTAAATGCCGGATCGATAACATCGCCCGCAAAAGCAAGACGTTTCAATTGTTTAAATGAACAGTTGCTTTCACTATTGTTTCATGGTCACTAACCATTAATCGCATATTAACTATGCCTTTATGTATTGTTGCGTTGGGGGAATTCATGTCCGTGTCACCAAAATCTCATGATGGAGGATCAGTCAAAGCGTCTGATCTGTTCGTCAAAGCACTCGAAAATGAAGGCGTCGAATATATCTTTGCCGTGCCGGGAGAAGAAAATCTCGACCTGCTCGACAGCCTTCGCACCTCAAGCATCAAGCTGGTTCTGACCCGCCACGAACAGGGCGCTGCCTTTATGGCCGCCACTTACGGACGATTGACCGGCAAAGCCGGCGTCTGCATGGCGACACTGGGACCGGGTGCCACCAATTTCGCCACCCCTGCCGCCTATGCGCATCTGGGTGGTTTTCCGATGATCATGATCACCGGACAGAAGCCGATCAAGAAATCCAAACAGGGACAATTCCAGATTGTCGATATTGTCGGCCTGTTCAAGCCGATCTGCAAAATGTCGAAGCAGATTGTCAGCGGCAATTCGATCCCCTCGCTGGTGCGCGAGGCGTTCCGTCTGGCCGAAGAAGAACGCCCCGGTGCAGTGCTGCTCGAACTGCCCGAAGATGTTGCCGCCGAAATGACCGATGCCGATCTGATCCCGCCGCATCACCGCTATTATGCCGTGGCCGACGATGTCGTGCTCGATCTGGCAGCCGATCTGATCAAGGCCTCGAAATTCCCTCTGGTGCTGGTCGGTGCGGGGGCCAACCGCCAGCATGCCCGCGAGGCGATTTCGAATTTCATCGACACCACCCAAATCCCGTTCTTTACCACGCAGATGGGCAAAGGCGTGGTCGACGAGAACTCACCGCTGTTTCTCGGCACCGCCGCTTTGTCGGATGACGACTATCTGCACCGCTATATCCACCACTCCGATCTGATCATCAATATCGGTCACGATGTGGTCGAAAAGCCTCCGTTCTTCATGGAAAAAGGCGGGCAGAAGGTCATCCATATCAATTACAAGTCCGCGCAGGTTGATCCTGTCTATTTCCCGCAGGTGGAAGTGGTCGGCGATCTGGCGATGTCGATCGACCATCTCGGCAAGAAGCTGGCCCACAAGACCAATTTCGATCTGACCCTGTTCAAAGAGGTCAAAGCCGAAGTCCATAGCAAAATCTATCAGGGCAGCGAGGACGGCCATTTCCCGATTGTGCCGCAGCGCATCGTCAATGATATCCGCTCGGTGATGGGAGAACACGACATTATCGCGCTGGATAACGGCGTGTATAAAATCTGGTTTGCCCGCAACTATCATACCCACCAGCCCAATACGATCCTGCTCGACAATGCCTTGGCCACCATGGGCGCGGGCCTGCCTTCGGCCATGCTGGCGGCTTTGATCCATCCCGAGCGTCGGGTCATGGCGATCTGCGGCGATGGCGGCTTCATGATGAATTCGCAGGAAATGGAAACCGCTCTGCGTCTCAAGCTCAATCTGGTGGTGATGGTGCTCAATGACGGCTCCTATGGCATGATCCGCTGGAAACAGGCGGGCGGCGGCCATCCCGATTGGGGGCTGGAATTCGGCAATCCCGATTTTGTCGCCTATGCCAAAAGCTATGGCGCGCATGGCCATCGGGTCGAGAGTGCCGAACAGCTGAAATCCACTCTCAACACCGCCTTCAATGCCGGTGGCGTGCATCTGATCGATGTGCCGGTCGATTATTCGAACAACAAGAAATTGCTGATCGACGATCTGCGCAAAAATCACAAAGCCCATTGAGCGGGAGACGGATCACATCATGTTAGAGGTCACAAATCCGTTCGATCATTCGGTGATCGGTCATGTGGAATGGCGCAACTGGGCGCAGATCGACCATGATCTGGCCGTTGCCCATGCGCTGCATGCCAACAAATCCTCATGGCTGCCGCTGCACCAGCGCGCTGCCATTTTGAAGAAAACCGCAAGCCTGATGACAGCGCGGTTTGACGAACTGGCCTTTCTGATTGCCAATGAAGGCGGCAAGCCGCTGGTCGATGCCCGCGTCGAAGTGGCCCGCGCCATTGACGGCGTCGAACTCTGCGTCAAGGAATTGAGCCATCTCGATGGCCGCCAGATTCCGATGGATCTGACACCGGCGGGAGCCAACAAGCTGGCGTTCACCTTCAAGGAGCCGATCGGCCCCGTAGTGGCGGTGTCGGCTTTCAACCACCCGTTGAACCTGATCGTCCATCAGGTCGCCCCTGCGGTCGCCACCGGTTGCCCTGTTCTGGTCAAACCGGCCGATGACACGCCGTTGTCGTGCGAAATTTTTGTCAAACTGCTCTATGAAGCTGGCTTGCCGGAACAATGGTGCCGGTTTGTGCCGTGTGATCTGGCGACCGCCGAACAGATGGTGACCGACCCGCGCGTGGCTTTTTTCAGCTTTATCGGTTCGGCCAAAGTCGGCTGGATGCTGCGCTCCAAACTGGCGGCGGGCACCCGTTGCGCGCTGGAACATGGCGGCGCGGCTCCGGTGATCGTCGATGACGGCGCCGATCTGTCGGTGATGATCCCCAAGCTGATCAAAGGCGGTTTCTACCATTCCGGTCAGGTTTGCGTCTCCGTCCAGCGTATTTTCGCCCCCAAAGCGCAAGCCGAACAGATTGCCGGATTGCTGGCCGAGAGCGCCAGAAAGCTGGTGGTCGGCAATGCGATTCTGGACACGACCGATTGCGGCCCGCTGATCCGCCCGCGCGAGGTTGATCGTGTGGCCTCATGGATCGACGAGGCCAAAGCATCGGGCGCAACGGTGTTGTGCGGCGGTGCCAAACTGTCCGACACCACCTATGCGCCGACCGTGCTGCTCAACCCGCCGGCCGACGCCAAAGTCTCGAAGATGGAGATTTTCGGACCCGCGGTCTGCGTCTATGGCTATGACACGATCGACGAGGCCGTGGTTGCGGCCAACAGCCTGCCCTTCGCGTTTCAGGCCTCGGTGTTTACCCCGCATATGGCCACCGCCTTGCGGATCGGCCACGCGCTTGATGCCTCGGCGGTGATGGTGAACGAACACACCGCCTTCCGCACCGATTGGATGCCCTTTGCCGGACGCCGCCAATCGGGCTACGGCATCGGCGGTATCGGCTATACGATGCGCGATATGTGCGAGGAAAAAATGATGGTGTTTGCGGGCTGATTACCCTCCGCCTCGGACAAAGCCCTGACAAGACACAAAAAAGCCCGCTTCGCGCGGGCTTTTTCATGGCTTGGTTTCACGCCTTGTCAGGCAGCGGCGGCAGCATTGTTTGCGCGGAAGGAATGGGCATCAGCCCGGTTCCAGGCGGTGGTGTAACGCGCATCGGCCGTGCCGTTGAGCAAGGCGCCCGACGGCAATTCGGGATAGAGATCGGCAAAGGTCTTGACCTCGCTTTGCGAAATCCGGCGCGAAATATGCTCGCGGTGGAAATCGCTCGGATGTTCAAGACCCGCTGCTGCTGTCAGTTCCGACAGGGCATGCAGCGTATTGTTGTGGAAATTGGCGACGCGATTGGCCTTGTCGGGCACAACAAGAGCGCGCTGGCGGCTCTTGTCCTGTGTCGCCACCCCTGTCGGGCAACGGTCGGTATGGCAGGATTGCGACTGGATGCAACCGATGGCGAACATGAAGCCGCGCGCCGCGTTGCACCAATCCGCACCCAAAGCCATGGCGCGGGTGATATCAAAGGCCGAGGCGATCTTGCCGCTGGCACCGAGTTTGATCCGGTCGCGCACGCCGATACCGACCAGCGTGTTGTGCACAAAGCTCAAACCTTCGCGCAGCGGACGGCCGATATGATCCATGAATTCCATCGGCGCGGCACCCGTGCCGCCCTCAGAACCATCCACCACGATGAAATCGGGATAGATGTTGGTTTCCAGCATCGCCTTGCAGATCGCCATGAATTCCCATTCATGCCCGATACACAGTTTGAAACCCGCAGGCTTGCCGCCCGACAGACGGCGCATTTCGCCGATGAATTGCATCATCTCGACCGGTGTCGAAAAGGCCGAATGGCCCGAAGGCGAGACGCAATCCTGCCCCATCGGCACGCCGCGGGTTTCGGAGATTTCGGCGCTCACTTTGGCCGCAGGCAATACGCCGCCATGGCCGGGTTTTGCGCCTTGCGACAGCTTCAATTCCACCATCTTCACTTGCGGATTGGAGGCCGTTTTGGCGAACGCCTCGGGAGAGAAAGTGCCGTCGAGATTGCGGGCTCCGAAATAGCCCGAACCGATTTCCCAGATGATGTCGCCGCCGCCCGCCTTGTGATAGGGGCTGAAACCGCCTTCACCGGTATCATGGGCAAATTTGCCGAGTGCCGCACCCTTGTTGAGCGCGTGAATGGCATTCGGGCTCAAGGCACCAAAGCTCATCGCCGAAATATTGAACACCGAAGCACTATAGGGATGTTCGCAATCGGGACCGCCGATGGTGATGCGGAAATCATCGGGCTGGGCATTGGTGGGCTTCATCGAATGGTTGAGCCATTCGAAACCGTCGGCATAGACATCGTAATTGGTACCGAACGGGCGCTTGTCGAGCACGCCCTTGGCGCGCTGATAGACCACGGCGCGCTTGTCGCGCGAGAACGGCATCGAGTGCTTTTCATCCTCGAAGAAATATTGCCGCATTTCGGGGCGGATTTCTTCGAGCAGAAAGCGGATATGCGCGGCAATCGGATAGTTGCGCAAAATGGCATGATGGGTCTGGAAATAATCATGCAGACCAAGAGCCGAAAAACCGCCGCTGATAATCAGCAGCACCAGCAAAGCCGGATGGGCCGGCATAAAATTCAACCCGACCAGCGAGGCAACAAACAATGATAGCGCCAAGGTCAGACACATAAACCGTGGTTGAAACGGCATCAACAAGATGGACATCACACAAACTCCCCCACACGCACTCGACTGAATTATCCCTTCAGCTTCGCCGTCATACTAAACCTTCAAGCCTGATGAAACAATCACTGATCCCTGATTGTGGTAATATCAGGCCGATGATTCATCACTGTTTGCGCCAATTTGGCGTTATATTGATCCCGACTCTGGTAAAATGCGATCCATTGCTTCCCTGTCTCCGAGATATTTGTGAAAGAACGAATTGCCGATGTCTTTTAAGATCAAACCCAAATCCAGCAAGGCCACACAGGTGCGTATAGGCCAGCGTACGGTCGTGGCGCAGGGGATCGAGACCCGTTTCTGGGCCGATTTTTACCATCAATGCATGGTGATGACCTGGCCAAAATTCTTTTTCAGTTTTGCAGGCATTTTTCTGGCCATCAATCTGGTCTATGCCGTGCTCTATCTCTTTGGTCACGAGCCTGTCGCCAATGTCCGGCCCGACCATCCCGAAGATCTGTTTTTCTTCTCCATCGAAACCCTCGCCACCGTCGGTTATGGCGATATGCACCCGCAAACCACCTATGGCCACACCATCGCCACGCTGGAAATCTTTACCGGTATGTTTCTGATCGCCGTGATGACGGGACTGGTGTTCAACCGCTTCTCGCGCCCGCGCGCCCGCATCCTGTTTGCCCGCGCGCCGGTCATCGGCCGGCATAACGGCCTTCCCACCTTCATGCTGCGGATGGCCAATGAACGCCACACCGTCATCAGCGAGGCGACAGCTGCCCTCTGGGTCTCTTTGCTGGAAACAACGCAAGAAGGAATCCGTATGCGCCGATTTCACGAATTGCGGCTGGAACGCGAGCAAAACCCGCTTTTTGCGCTGAGCTGGACCCTCTTCCACGCCATAGATACAACCAGCCCGCTCTATAACAGGAGCGAAGCCGATCTGCAAAAAAGCGAGGCGCTGTTTGTCGTCACCTTCAGCGGCACCGATGATACGGCCAGCCAGTCACTCAATGCCCGTCAAACCTATGGCTGGCAGGATATCCGCTGGCATCACAGCTATCGCGATATTCTGCATACAGACGAAAACGGCCAATCCCATATCGATTACCGCTATTTCCATGATACACAAAAACAGGACCTGCCACCGACTTCAGCCGTGTGATGAGGCGTTGGCAGTCATCCGGCTGATCAGAATATTGGCCCCTATCCCGACACCGATCAGCACACAACCGCCAATGATGACGCTGGCTTCAAAGCCGATCGCGTGAATACTGACACCATAGATCATCGGTCCGACAGATTGCCCCATATAGAACGAGAAGGCATGCAAGGCGAAACAAGAGGCGCGCGCCGAAGGGGCCAATTCCGTCACCTCGGTCTGGATGGAATTGTGCATCAGGAAAAAGCCGATCCCCAAAAAGATCATCGAGACAGACGTGCCGATCCAGCTGATCGACAGACCGAGGCTCATCAACGCCAAACCCGCCAATATGCCCCCTGCCCTCATCATCTGCGGACGCGTTGCAAATTTCAAAATCACCGGCACCATCAGCGTATAGAGCAAACCACCCAGCCCCAAGCCGGCAATGGCAAAGCCCGCTTCTCGCAAACCGCCCAACTGGTTTTCCTGCATCACATTGCCGATGAACGGCGTCACGCCGTAAATGGCAGCGCCTTCAAGGCAAACGGCCGAAAAGCACACATAAGAGCGCGGATTGCGCAACACCAGACGATAGCGGCTGATCGCATCGGGAATGTTGATGGGTTGGCTAGGCTCTTGCGAACGTGGCAGCCACAGCCACCCCACCAGAGCCGCCAGACAGGCCAAACCCGCACAAAGTCCCAAAACGCCGCGCCAGCCGATCATTTCGGCAATGATCCCCGCCGCACTTGCTCCCACCAATTGGCCGATCAGCGTGGCCCCCAAAAATCGGCTCAAAGCCACCTGCCGCACGGCCAGAGCAAAGGTGTCTCCGATCAAAGCAAAGGAAATCGGCAAAATTCCCGCCCCCGCAATGCCCGCAAAAATACGGAACCAGAACAGCGAGGTCAGATTGGGTGCAAGCGCGCAGGCCAGCAGACAAACCGCCAGAACCGCGACAGAAATTCTGATCAAGAGGCTTTTGCCCAGCGCGTCACCGACCGGACCCAAAAAAGGCTGGCTGAAACTGAACGGCATCGTATAGGCCGAAGCCAGCAAAGCGACGATGGCCACGGGCGCGGCAAAATCGGCTGCAATCGCCGTCACCAGCGGATCGACAATCCGACCTGCCATTGCACCGGCAAATCCGCATAAAGACAGAACCAATAATAACACGGGCAACCAACACTTTTTAAGAGGACTGATTTAAAAGCAAAAATAAAACCGGTTTAAAGCCGGATTTAAAAAAGCGAAATTGTAATCACCACGCCTTTTCAAAATCACTTTGCGTGACAAACCGCTGATTGAATAGAGCAGCGGACCGAATATCTGCCTTGCAGAAGACGCTGGGCCCGCTGCATGACAATGATTAAAACGGACCAGCCAAACCAGGGCAAACCGTCAGGCTTTGGGTGTCACATTCTGTGCTGTCTGGCCGAACAGGATTTTACGGCTCTCGTCATTGACCGACGGCACGGTAGAAATAGCAGCCCCTTTTGCATAGGCCGTCACCACGGCAGGACGCGCTTTGATGGCCCCGAACCAGCGTTTGATATTGGGGAAATCATCCAGGTTCTGCCCCTGCCGCTCGTGCGGGACAATCCATGGATAGCATGCCATATCGGCAATGCTGAGCGCACCGGCGATAAAATCACGGCCTTCGAGACGTCGGTTCAACACGCCATAAAGCCTGTTGGTTTCCTTCACATAGCGGTCAATCGCATAAGGAATTTTTTCCGGTGCGTAGATCGAGAAATGGTGGTTCTGCCCCGCCATCGGCCCCAACCCGCCCATCTGCCAGAACAGCCACTCCAGCGTGGCAACACGAGAACGCAAATCATGCGAGATAAATTGGCCGGTCTTTTCGGCCAGATAGAGCAAAATGGCACCGGACTCGAATACCGACACCGGTGCGCCGCCATCGGCCGGAGTGTGATCGACAATCGCAGGCATGCGGTTGTTGGGTCCGATCTTCAAAAACTCGGGATTGAACTGCTCGCCCTTGCCGATATTCACCGGATGGATGGTGTAGGGCAAACCGGCTTCTTCCAGAAAAATCGTGATCTTGTGTCCGTTCGGTGTCGGCCAGTAAAAGAGATCAATCATAGCTCTGGTCCTCGGGAGTTTGGGGCGCGGGGGCTGATGTAATAATGCGGCAGATCATCGCCGTTACCGGCATCATCAGGCATGCATCCTAACACCAGACAGAACACAGATACCAGTTGGCACTGGCCCGATTTCGAGCGGTATACACCCAAGATTGCGCCGCCTTGGCAAGCCAGTTGAGGCCCCGAAATGACGGGATTTTGACAGGTCCGGCCTGTCAGACATCACTTTGTGCGGCCCTCAACCCGCTCCCCTCGACACCGGAAAAGCCCCGATACAAAAGACAAAAAGCACCCCGAACGGGCTCCGGTCAAGCGGTGCATTCCCCTCCCGATCCGGCCCCAAAAAGGGATTGAATAAGGGCGGTTTTACCCGCCCGATCGGGTCAGGAAACGTCCATTCCCACCACCGTTTGCATCCGCAATCCCCCCGCTCCCGCGCCCCGTGCCCATGCTGTAATCGGTCAAAATTCGTGGAAAAAACCTGTGTAAACATATGGTAATCATCGGATGCACTGACAAATTACACTATTGAATATACGTAATTGATCTAAAAAACAGGTTGCAAAACTATCGCCGCGCAACCTAGGATTAAATTTATAAAAATTATACGATATATCCAATTTACAAAATTTCACCATTGAAAAATAATCATAAAAGTAAATACAAAAATACAATACACAGAAATAAATTATAAAAAAGGGAGAAACCAAATAATCCTAATACGATATGAATTTCAACCATAAGATGCAATCGGTCAAAATTGAGGTAAGACAGCAATCTGGAGGAAACATATGCACAGGGGAAAAACAGAGGAGAAAAAGACGATAAAACCCAATAGAATCAATGATAACAGCCAATAATTAACAAAGACTTATCCACAGCCCGACGGGCATGGTGATTTATGGGCTTGCAAGCAGCTTGATCCGCGTGGCAGCGCCCGCTGCATGGGGATATGTCCGGCCCGCGGAGGGCGACAAAATGCGGGGTTTATCGGGGCCCAGCAAAGGGGTGGACCATTCGCCGCAAAAGGCATGGAAAAGGTATAGAATCATTGGCAAATTCGGGGTTTCCCGCATCCTGATTCGGGCGGGACCGGAGGGTCCGGTCCGGCTTATCCACAGTGACGGAAAACTGACGGGAATTTGACATCCCCACTCAGAGACAAGACCAACCGGACCCCGTATCATCCTTGTGGCAGGTGCAGCACGACTCACGGGGCTCCAAAACCCGACCCGAATAAATGGCCGCTGAGGGGGCTTCATGAATTTTTCCGGGGCGGACTTCACAAATACAAAAGCCACCCGCCTGTGCCCCTCTTTGAGCCTCAAGGCAGTATCGGGGCCGTCTCAAGGTCAGGCGACATGACATCGATCATGCGGCAGGATTGTTTGAAGATTGAAACAACTTAAAACCAAGTCCGTCCGACCAGAAACCTCGGACGACAATCCCGAACCGTTCACCTGTCCACCCGATGCAACGACAAGCAGCTATCGTGACGGTCTTTGCAGCCATCGCGCTGGCTGGCCACAGGCCCGCGAAACAACCATAAGTAAAACCAAGACAAGCCATTGATTTTAAAGGGTATTTACATTCAGCGAATTTCCCTGCGAATTTCGGAATCTATACACGGATAATTCTATCTGTTTTCTCGCCTTACAAATATTAATTTTTGAAAATTTACCTTTGTTATCAATGGATAATTATTAAAAATTACAATATTACGATAATTTTACTGCAACTTGCCCTTCAAATCGAGCGAAACCAGTTCTAGG
>CAIYZJ010000061.1 GCA_903930675.1 uncultured Hyphomicrobiales bacterium | reverse complement strand
GCATCGCACAGCACGTTGCTCCTGCGCCATGCCGATGGCCGCGCCGTCGAGCAATTGAGCGCGCTTTCACCGCTGGAATTGCACCACCATGTCTCGCAATTCCTGTTCAGGGAGGCGCGTCTGCAAGACACCCATGCCTATGATGAGTGGGAAGCCCTGTGGACCGATGACGCGATCTATTGGGTGCCGGCCAATGGGCATAACACCGATCCCGAAACGCAGATGTCGATCCTTTACGATAATCGCTCGCGTATCGGCATCCGTATCAAGCAGTTGAAAACAGGCCGCAGGCACACCCAGACGCCGCGTTCGGAACTGGCACGTCTGATCTCCAATATAGAAATCCTGTCGGTGAGCTCCCAAGAGGTTGATGTCATCGCCAATGCGATGATTTTTGAGGACAATATGCGAGGCGAAACACTGTGGGCCTCGCGCAATGAATATCGATTGCGCCTTTATGACGGAGCGTTCAAACTCGTTCGCAAAAAGGTGGGATTAGTCAACAATCACAAGCCCATTTTTACCTTGTCATTTCTGGTCTGAGGAGACGTTCATGTCTGCACCATCGGGCGCACAATCCGTGCCGCAAGTCTGGATCGGCGAAGGCCCCGTTCTGCTCCATTATGCCGACCATATCGCGACGATGACGCTGAACCGTCCGGATGTCTCCAACGGTATGAATCTCGATCTGATGCATGCTTTGCACAAGGCGGTGATGGTTTGCCACGGGCAGCCTCAAGTCCGCGTTGTGCATCTGCGCGGCGCTGGCACGCATTTTTGCGCCGGTGGCGATGTCCGCGAATTCGCCTCCAAGGGTGAGGCGCTGGGTGATTTTCTGCGCGAGGTCACTGCCTATCTACAGGTGGCTGTCGGTGCGCTGATCCGGCTCAACGCCATTGTTGTGACCGAAGTGCAGGGCTATGCAGCAGGCGGCGGCGGGCTCGGTCTGGTCTGTGCCTCCGATATCGTGATTGCGGGCGAGGGCGCGAAATTTCTGGCAGGCGCAACCCGCGTCGGCATGGTGCCCGATGCAGGCGCATCGGTGATCCTGCCGCATCTGGTCGGCTTCCGGCGGGCCACCGAAATCTTTCTGTCCAATCGGGTGATTGAGGCGACCGAAGCCCATCAGATCGGCCTGATTACCAAAGTGGTTGCCGATGCCGACTTGCAGGACGAGGCACTCAAGGCCGCCCGCTTCTATGCCAAGGGCGCACCTTTGGCTCTCTCGGCCACCAAACGGCTGTTGTGGAACGCGCTTGGTGTCGAAGCTGCTCTGCCCGAGGAAGCGCGCACGCAGTCGGTGCTGTCGGCCACCGCCGATTCCCGCGAGGGGCTGTCGGCGGTGATCGAAAAGCGCAAGCCGTATTTTACAGGCTCCTGAGCATGGGCGTGAAGGGGCAGCGCGCACTTGTGACAGGGGGCAGTGCGGGGATCGGCGCAGCCATTGTCCGCCAGCTTGTCCGTGATGGCTTTGCAGTCACCTTTTGTGATCTTGATGGCGACAAAGGCGGGGCGCTGGCCCGCGAGACAGGCGCGCATTGCGTGGTGCTTGACGGCACCGATGGCGCTGCTGTCCAAGCGCTGTTTGTCGCGCAGGGTACGTTTGATGTGCTGGTCAATAATATCGGGGCCGATCAGCACAGCTTTTTTACCGATACCGATGCGCGGGACTGGCGGCAATTGTTGAGCGTCAATCTCGAAAGTGCTTTTGCTTTTACCAAACACGCCCTGCCGGGCATGCAGAAAAACAACTATGGCCGCATCGTCATGATGGCATCCGAGGCCGGACGGCTCGGCTCGAAAGGGGGGGCGGTCTATGCGGCCGCCAAAGCGGGTCTGATCGGTTTTACCCGTTCGATTGCCAGAGAAAATGCCCGCTACGGCATCACCGCCAACGCGGTTGCACCCGGCCCGATCCGCACGCCAATGGTCGAGCGGGCGGTGGCGGAACTGGGCGACAAGATCATTGCGGACATGGCCGCGTTGACATTGATGCGTCGTCTGGGCGAACCGGAGGAGGTGGCTGCCGCCGTCGGCTTCCTGTGTTCGCGCGGGGCCTCGTTTGTGACAGGTGAAGTGCTGGGTGTCTCGGGCGGCATGGGTTGTGGTGCCTGACGGACAACAAGGATAACATGATGACACAGATCGTATTTGTCACAGCCGACGGCCAACGCCTGACCATTGACGCGACCGAGGGATTGAACGTGATGGAAGCCGCCCGCCGCGCCGGCATTGTTGGTATTATAGGTGAATGCGGCGGGGCCTGTTCCTGTGCGACATGCCATGTCTATGTCGACGAGAGTTGGAGCAATAGGACGGGACCAGCAACCGGCAGCGAAGCCGATATGCTGGAATTTGCCGACGAAGTCCGTCCGTTGTCGCGGCTGTCCTGCCAGATCAAGGTGACACCCGAACTTGACGGATTGACGCTATCCCTTCCGGCAGGACAAGGAGATTGAATACAACCCGGATCATCCATGACAATACATCTGGAGCGATCTGGAGTCAGGGCTTCTATGTCTGGTCCTTCGCCAAGCGCTGCAGAAAACCGGCGATGTCGATCAGTGATTGCGCGGTTTCCGGCAGATCCGCAAAAATCTGGAAATGGTGATACATCCCCTCGAATACGGTCAGCGTTACCGGCACCTGTGCGGCTTGTGCGCGTGTCGCGAGCAGGCGTGAATCATCCAGCGTGATGTCATAGCCGCCCGCATGCACCAGCATTGGCGGCAATCCGTCGAGTACATCGAAGACAGGGGATGCTTTGGGGTCGGTCGGATCGGCCCCGCGTCCCAGATAGGTGCGGGCCATGGCGCGCAACTGTCCGGGTTTTGAAAAAATATCGTGCTCTTCCAGCGTGCGGTAGCTGTCCCCGCTCAGGCCCAGATCAAGCCAGGCCGACAGCAGCACAAGTCCTTGCGGCAAAGCCAGTCCCTGATCGCGTGCGGCAATGGCGGTTGCCAGTGCCAGTCCCCCACCCGCCGAATCGCCGACAATCGCCAACGGCCGATCACCTTCTTGCAACAGCCATTGATAGGCTTCCAATGCATCTTGCGCGGCAGCGGGCGCGCGGTGTTCGGGCGCAAGGCGATAGTCGAAACCCAGCACGCGCAGACCCGTGGCCTTGGCCAAGCGCGCTATCAGCGAGGCATGCGAACGGACCGAGCCGATTTGATAGCCGCCACCATGGCAATAGAGCAGGCAGGGGCCGGAAGGGATACCATCGGGCTCAAACCAGCAGGCGTGCATCCCGCCGATTTCGACGGGGCGGGTCGTCACACCAGCTGGTTTTCTGCCGCCAGCCCGTTCCAGAAAGTCCTCGAAGCTGCTTCTGATATCTTCCAGCGACAAGCCGCCTGCCCAAGAGGCTGTCACCCTCTCGATGGAATGGCGGGCGCGCTGATAGGGATCATGCTCAGTCATATGGGCTCAGCTTTTTTCGGACCGGTGCAGCACGCGTGTCGCTTTGGCCTCGTAACGCGGCAATGTGCCCTCGTTATGACATTCGACATGGATGGTGATGCCGAGGCGGGCGTTAATTTCGCGCTTGATATCGGCGATGATGTGATCTGCGGGCCGCTGGTCGACCAGTGTGGCTTCGACCGCTACGGTCATCGTGCCGATGGTGGAGGCCTCCTTGTCGAGATAGATCTGCCATGCCTCTTTGACAACGCCGCTGACACCGGCGATCACGTCTTCGACCTGCGAGGGGAATACGATCACGCCCTTGAATTTGATCATGTCGTCGCTGCGGCCGATGATGCGGCCGATCTTGCGCATGCCGCGCCGTCCGGAGGGGCAGTCATAGGGATTCTTTGACAGGCGCACCAGATCGCGGGTCCGCCAGCGCAGCACGGGCGAGGCCTGTTTGCGGATGGTGGTGATGACAATTTCGCCGACTTCTCCTTCCGAAACGGGTTTGAAGGTGTTGGGGTCGAGAATTTCGGTGATGATGGTGTCTTCGTTGAGCAGATGCAGCTCGTCATCGGCATGGGTATAGGGGGTCGAAATCGCGAGCACGGGGCCACCGGCTTCGGTGGTGCCATAGATATTGTGGCTCATGAATCCTTCGGGCATTTCCGCTTCCAGCTGGGCGCGGAATTCGGCCGATACGGATTGCCCGCCGAGAATCGCAACCTTTAGTTGCCAATCGGTTTTCGGATTGATGCCCTGCTGTCGGGCGGCCTGCACCAGCGTCATCAGCCAGAGTGGCGACATCGAGGCCACGTCATAGTGGTGATCGCGCAACCAGCGCGCCGCCAATTCGCCGCGTCCCGGTCCGATCGGGAAATTGGTACAGTTGAGCGCGGAAAAACCCAGATCCAGTGCCAGTCCGCCGATCCATAACCCGTAGCCATAGCCCTGATAGGCCCGATAGCCCTGCTTCACCCCCGCCGCTGTCAGTAGCCGTTCCATCTGGTAGGGCAGCAGGCTGTGCAAATCCTGATGGGTCATGCCGAACATCACCGGCAATCCGGTGGTGCCGGAGGTGGCGACAAAGCGTTCGACCTGTTCCATCGGGGTGGTCAGGAAGGGAAACGGATAATGATCGCGCAGCAGGCTTTTTTCCATCATCGGCGCATTGGCCAGCCCGTCCGGCGTCGCCAGATCTTCGGGCCGCATGCCCGCTTGCGCAAAATGCGTGCGCCAGATCTCGCATTCGCCTAACCGCCTCCCCATATCAGTCAGTCCGTCTTGCTGGAGTTTCAGAATTCCGTCACGATCAAGCCGCTCGATTTCTGGATGTTTCATGGGGTCCTCCGGCGTGAATTTTTAGCTGGATTTTCGGGCGCAGATTTTGAGGCTGTGCTGATAAAACCGATTATGTTATAACTTTATTTAATAGATCAAACGATTGGTCTATGTAAACCATCAAACTAGTATTTTTGCAGGCGGGGCGACCTTGGCTAGAAAACGTTCGGCTGAATACGAGAATATTCAGGATCTCATTCTGGACCGTGCGGCGACCATGTTCGCGCGGCGTGGTTATGCGGCGACATCGATCGGCGATATTGCCGAGGCCTGTGACTGTTCGAAATCGCGCCTCTATCATTATTTCCCCTCGAAAGAGGCTATTTTATCGGAAATGCTGACCAGCCATGTCGACGTCTTGCTGACTAAATGTCGGCATACGCTTTATGGCTTCAGCGACCCCGAGGAACGCTTCCGCCAGCTGACGCGGCTGTTTCTGGATGTCTATGCCGTCTCGCGCGACCGCCATGTCGTGTTGCTGACCTGTCTGGAATTTCTCGATCCCGAAAAGCGCAAAATCCTGATCGCCAAACAGCGAGAATTACTGGCCTATGTCCGCGATATCCTGTTGCAGATGCGCCCCGATCTGGTGCAGGACGGCAATCTTTCGCATGTCGATACGATGCTGTTTTTCGGCATGATCAATTGGACCTATACATGGTATCGCGCCGATGGTCAGGTCTCGCCGCAGGATCTGGCCGACCGCGTTGTCCAGCTGTTCGTCAACGGCTATGCGACCATCGACAAGCCCTGAGCCTAGCCTTTTTTGAGCGCCTGCAGCACCCAAGCCACGGGATCAAAACCATCGGCCGAGGCCTCCTCCAGCGTCAGGGTGATATCTTTTTCAAACAAGCGTTTGGCTGCCATAAAGGCACGGGCATCGTTGAGTGCATCGACGGCAATCATCCGCCCGTCCCTGAAATACCACAGCGAGTGACCGCGCTCCGAAGGTACCGGCAACACGCGGTCATAGCCGCGATTAAGGCCGACGATTTGCAATTTCATGTCATATTGATCGGACCAGAACCACGGGATCGGCTGGTAGGGACGGCTAAGGCTCAGCATGTCATCGGCAGCACATTCGGCCTGTTCGACGGCATTGGGCACGCTTTCAAGCCGTGTCGGGATGCCCTGATAGGGAAAATTGGCGCAATCACCCGCCGCCCAGATATCGGGCGCGGAGCTGCGGCCATACAGATCGACACGAATGCCGTTGTCGCATTTAAGGCCTGCGTCTTGCGCCAGTCCCGTGCAGGGCAAAACTCCGATACCGACCACAATCAGATCGGCCTCGAGTTGCGTGCCGTCATCAAGCGCGAGCGCAGTAAAGCGATCGGTGCCGATGAACCGGATGACACAGCGCCCCTCCAGAATTCGCACGCCGTGTTGCCTGTGCAGATCGCGGATCAGGCTTGCCGTTTGCTCGCAGGCCACGCGTTGCAAAATACGCGGAGCCTGTTCGATCACGCAGACATCCAGTCCGGCTTTGGCGGCAACCGCTGCTGTTTCCAGCCCGATATAGCCGCCGCCCAGAACCAGCAATCTGCGACCCGAGCGAAAGTCCGCTTTCAAAGCATCGGCATCGGCCAATGTGCGCATTTCATAAACGCCTGCTAACCCCCTCAATCCGTCTGGCAAGCGACGCGGTGCGGCCCCCGTGGTCAAAGCCAGCTTGCTCCAGCGCAGGGTCTGCCCGCCGACTGTCAGGGTCTTTTGTGCCGGGTCGATGGCCGTCACTGTCGCCGATGTGACAATATCGACCCCAAGCTCCTGCCAATGCGCGGCAGGCCGCAGGGCCAGGCGGTCGAAATCCCATTCGCCGCCGAGATACTTCTTGGACAAAGGCGGACGTTGATAGGGCTGGCACGGCTCCTGTCCGAATAGAGCAATCGCCCCGTCATAATCTTTGTGGCGCAAACGCTCGGCCAAAGCTGCACCGGCCTGTCCGGCACCGATAATGGCAATGGGATCACGGGGCATGGTGAAGTCCGCAAGATTGATTGACCGAATGGACTGACTATTATATGCAGGATTGGCAGCTTGCAAGTGGCGAAACTGTCCGGAAAAGTCGGGTCAAAAGGTTAAAAAATCTCCTTTATTGTGCGACGAATCTTGGAATATCCGGTTTGTTTAGCGAACATGTGACCCTGACGGGGCCAGCGGAGATGGGATCGTGACGTATATTTCGGCCATTGGAACCTATCTGCCGCGTCTGCGCCTGTCGCGCTCGAGCATCGCAGCAGCACTCGGCTGGCTCGCCGGCAGTGCTGCAGGCGGCAAGGGCGCGCGCAGTCTGGCTTTCTGGGACGAGGATAGCATCACCATGGGCGTCGAGGCGGCGCGTGATTGTCTGGCCCGTCCCGATCTCGATCCGTCAGCCATCCGCCAGCTGGTTTTTGCTTCGACCACACCGGTGTTCCACGAGCCGCAACATGCAAGTTTCCTGCATGCGGCACTGCGCCTGCAAGATGATTGTCTGACGCAAGACAACGGCGGCACGGTGCGGTGCGGATTGCTGGCCTTGCATCAGGCCCTCGAGCAAGCCGCCCCCGCTTTGGTGGTGGCCGCCGATATGCCGTTGACACTGGCCGCCAGTACCGCCGAAGCCCGTTCGGGCGACGGTGCTGCCGCGGTTCTGGTTGGAACTGGTCAACCGCTTTTGAACTATCTCGGCGGAGTCTCGATAGCCGCGCCAATGATCGACCGCTATCAGGTCGTGGGCCATGAGGCGGGCGTCGAATGGGAAGAACGCTGGCTGCGCGAAGAGGGCTATATGCGCTTGATGCCGCAAGCCATTGCCGCTGCCTTGCATCGGTCCGGTTTATCGGCTGACGCCATTGATTGCGTGGTGATGCCGTGTCCGATTGCCGGTTGCGCGCCTGCGGTGCTCAAAGCCTCTGGACTTCACAAAGCACGGCTGGCCTCCACGCTGGCACTGGAAACAGGGGATACCGGTTCGGGCCATGCCCTGCTTATGCTGGCCCATGCACTGGAAGGCATTAAGGCGGGGGATACGATCCTGCTGGCGCAATTGGGACAAGGGGCAACCGTGCTGATTGTGCAGGTGCAAGAGGCGATTGCCGCGCACGAAGCAAACCTTCCCGTACAGCTCGAAAGCGGCATTGCCGAGGACAATTATTTGAAGCTGGTCATGTTCAGAGGCCAGTTGGCATGGGATCGCGGTTTGCGCGGCCGCACTTCGGTCAACGAGGCCCTGTCGACCTCCTATCGCTATCATGAATCGCTGCTGGGTTTTGTCGGCGGGCGCTGCCGTGAAACGGGACAGGTGCAGTTTCCGCCTTCGCGGCTGGCGGCGTCCGGCACGGGCTATTATCTCAATACGCTTGACTCCTATCCGTTGGCCGATATCGGCGGCAAAGTGGCGACATTCACGGCGGACCGGCTGGCCTTCTCGCGTCACCCGCCCAATTGCTATGGTCTGGTGGATTTCAACGGAGGCGGCCGTCTGATGATGGAATTCACCGATCCCGATGCCGCCAATCTGTACTGCGGCGACCCAGTACGGTTTGTGTTCCGCATCAAGGATCTAGACGAGCGGACCGGCTATCGCCGCTACTTCTGGAAAGCGGTGGCAGCGCGCCCTGCGCCTGAATCACCCTCCCACTGAAAGAAAGGCCACCTATGGCGAGCGGCATCAAAGACAGGGTTGCGGTTCTCTCGATGGGCTGTTCGCGCTTCGGTGAACGCTGGAATGTCGGTCAGGAAGAATTGATGGTTGAGGCCTATAGCGAAGCCCTCGACAGGGCCGGTATCGATCCCAAACAGATCGAGGCGGCGTGGTACTCCTCCCATTATGACGATATCGGCGCTGGCAAGGCTGGCACACCGATGGCGCAGGCCTTGCGCCTGCCCGATATCGGGGTAACGCGGGTTGAAAATTTCTGCGCGGGCGGTACCGAGGCGTTTCGCGGTGCGGTTTATGCGGTGGCTTCGGGTGCGGCTGATATCGCGCTGGCCATGGGCGTCGAGAAGCTGAAAGACACAGGCTTTGCGGGTCTGCCTTCAGCTTCGCGCGGCACGTTTGCGCCGATGTATCTGCCGACCCACACCAATCCGGGCAATTTCTCGCAACTGGCGCAATCCTATGCTGCCCGCCACCAGATTGCCCGTGCCGACCTCAAACGAGCCATGGCGCATACATCGGTCAAAAGCCATGCCAATGCGGTGGATCATCCCAACGCCCATTTGCGCAAGGCGCTGACCATGGATCAGGTGTTGAATGCCCCGATGGTCGCCGATCCGCTCGGCCTGTTCGATTGCTGTCCGGTGTCGGACGGAGCCGCTTGTGCCATTGTCACCACGCCCGATATTGCCCGCGCGCTTGGTCGTGTCCCGATGGTGACCATCAAGGCCATCCAGTTGGTGACGTCGAACGGCTGGGAAGTACAGCAATCCGGATGGGACGGCAGCTATTTCCATACTGCCCGCATTGCGGCCAAACGTGCCTATCACGAAGCCGGAATCAGCGATCCGCGCACTGAGATCGGGCTTGCCGAATTGCATGACTGCTTTTCCATCACCGAATTGGTGGCGCTTGAAGATTTGGGCCTGTGCGACGAGGGGCAGGCTTGGCGGCATATGCTGGATGGATGGTTTGACCGTGATGGCCGGATGCCGTGTCAGGTCGATGGCGGTTTGAAATGTTTCGGCCATCCTGTTGGCGCTTCGGGCTTGCGAATGCTGTATGAATGCTGGCTGCAATTGACGGGTCAGGCAGGGGGCCGCCAGTTGGCCATGCCGCATTTTGCCCTGGCACATAATCTTGGCGGCGGGCCTGCGCAGAATGTTTGTTCTGTAGCGCTGTTAGGAACATTGTAAAGTCTGATCAATTGATTTTGTTTCTATTCGACTGAGGTGAGCGACCGTTTCGTCTGCTGAAGTTGCTTGACCTGAGACTAAAGTTCCTTGAATTTTTGGTGAGAGAATTGGGTTATTCATGACCAGCGTCTGTGTTCCATTCT
>CAIYZJ010000060.1 GCA_903930675.1 uncultured Hyphomicrobiales bacterium | reverse complement strand
TCGAAGGCGAAGGCTTTGCCCGCCTCGACGGCGAGGAATTCCCGCTCAAAAAAGGCTCGACCGTTTATATCGGCAAGGGTCGCCGCCACCATTTCATCAACCGCGGCGACAAGCCTTTTACCTTTCTGGTGATGATGATGCCGGGCGGGCTGGATACGTTTTTCGAACGGATCGGCCGTCCGCGCAAAGAGGGTGATCCCGCCCCCGAGCCCTTTGCCCGTCCCGCCGATGTCAACAAGATAGAACAGGAAACCGTGTTCGGTTGGGTGGATAAAAGCTTCGATTGATCAGCGCGTTGTCAAAAGGGAAAAGTGGCATGGAGCCGGAGTTTATTATTGTCGAGCGTCACGGGGCCATTGCGAAAGTCATCATCAACAATCCGCCGATGAACATCATCAATGTCGATCTGACCCGCCAGTTCAGCGCGGCGTTGGATCGGATGGCACAAGATGACGGCGTGCGGGTGGTGGTGGTGACAGGGGCCGGTCAACGCTCGTTCTGCGCGGGCTCCGATGTCAAGGAAATGCATACCATCACCGGACGCGGCGCGATGGTCGAGCAAAAGCTCGCCAATGAAAACCGTGTCTATAGCCAGCTTGATGATTTCCCGAAACCGACCATTGCCGCCATTCACGGGCTGGCTTTGGGCGGCGGGCTGGAACTGGCGGTGTGCTGTGATCTGATCGTCGCCGACGAGGATGCCAAATTGGGCCTGCCGGAAATCAATCTGGGCTGGTTTCCCGGCAGTGGTGGCCCCGCACGGGTGACCAAGCGGATCGGCGATGCCCGCGCCAAGGAATTGATGTTTTTCGGTGATTTCATTGCTCCCGCCACAGCCCTTGACTGGGGGTTGATCAACCGCGTCTCCGCCAAGGGCGAGGCGGTCTCGGTTGCGATGGAGATGGCCGAACGTCTGGCGCAAAAGCCCAACAAGGCCTTGCAGGCCCTCAAGCTGGCGATTGATATTGCCGCCGACGAGCCGGAGGATCAGGCCATCGCCAAGGCCTTGCTGTTGAGCGATGATGTGTTCGACACCAATGATGCCCGCGAAGGCGCACGGGCCTTTTTCCATAAGGAAAAGCCCGCATTTACGCATAGCTAGAGGTTAGATTGTCGCAGGGCGGTTTTTGCGGTTTTTGCGGATTGCATACCAGGTGTTGGCAATACCCGACAGGGTAATGATGACAATGCCCGTGCTGGCCATCAGATCGGGCACATGGTCGAACACCAGATAGCCACCCAGAACCGCAAAGCCGACTTGGGCATAGAGATAGGGCATCAGCGAGGAGGCGGGGGCGCGCTGATAGGCTGTGGACAACACGAAATGGCCGATCGCTCCGAAAATCCCCATCACCCCCATCAAACCCCACAGTGAAACGGTTTCAATGCCGGTCCAATGGGTCGGAACGATCACGCTGGCGCAAACCAGACCGATCCATGAAGAATAGAAATGTGTGGTGGCTGGCTTTTCGGTGCGTCCGAGGTGGCTGCTGAGCAATTGGAATATCGAACTGGTCAGCAGACAGCTGATCGGCAACAAAGCGGTCCAGCCCATACCGGTGCCCATCCCGTCGCCTGTATCCGTGCCGGACATGCCGGGGCGGACAATCATCACCATGCCGACAAAGCCGCCGATTACAAACAGCCATTGGCGGGGGTGGATGCGCTCGCCCAGTATGGTCACGGCCAGAAATGTCACCAGCATCGGCGTGACCATCAAAATGGCGGTAAATTCGCCGACTTGCACCACTTTGAGGCTGTAAAAGGCCAAAGTCGTGCTGATGATCACCATAATGCCGCGCAGCAGTTGCATCAGCGGCTTGCCTGTCCTGAACAGATCGAGCCCGTGCAGCGGTACCAGAACGGCTGTGGTGGCAACGGCTTGCACCACATAGCGCACCCACAAAGCCATGATGGCCGGAACCGTCAGGATCACGAATTGGGCGACAGTATCAATCAGGGAGAAACAGGCCGTGGCCCCCAGAATACAGGCGATGCCGCCCAGTTCGGCAGATTTTGAATGGTTCACGTCAGGCGGCTTTCGGGTCTGGATTCAGGGTCGGGGCAGCATATCAAATCAGACAATACCACCATTTACATGGATGATCTGTCCGGTGATATAGTTGGCTTCCCCGCTGCACAGAAAACCGACCAGAGCCGCCACATCCTGCGGCTTGCCCTGCCGTTTGAACGGAATATGCTCCAGCATCGGCTGCATCTCGTCATCGGTCAAAAACTGTTCGGTGTCCTTGTCTTTTTCGATCAATCCGGGCACCACGCAATTGGCTGTCACGCCATAGGGGGCCAGTTGCACGGCAATGGCGCGCAAAAAGGCTTCCGATCCCGCTTTGGCCGCCGCCGAGGCCGGATAGGTCGGATAGTTGGGGCGGAATAGATGGGCATTGAGCGTGCTGATGGTGATCACGCGGCCATGCGGGGACCGGATCAGCGAAGGCCAGGCCCGCGAGACCAGCTCGAACAAGCCCGCCTGGATCACCTCGTAGCAGCGGTCGAACTGGTCACGGGTCAATTCGCCCATCGGGGCAATTTCGGGAAAACCCGCATTGGCCACCAGAATATCGATGCCGCCCCATTGCGAGACCACGCGATCAACCAGCATGGCCGCAGAAGCCTTGTCGCGCAGATCGGCGAGCAGGTAATCGGCTTCTGCCCCCAAAGCGCGCACCTCGGCCAGCACTTTTTCGCAGCCCGCGTGGTTTTCGCGGGCATGCAACAAAATGGCTGTGTCGGGGCCTGCCAGACGTTTGGCAATCGCCTTGCCGATGCCGCTTCCAGACCCTGTTACCAGAATACGTTTTTTCGCCATGATCGTCTTGCCTTATAAAGTTGTTGACAAAAACCGGCTGATTTCGACAATCACCCGCTCGCGCGCCTGAAAATGCGGCACATGGCCGCAAGCCTCGATCATCACACAATCCACCGGACCACCGACCCCGTCACCGATATCGCGCAATTGCTGCGCGCTGCCATGGTCGTCATCCGCGCCTTGCAGGGCCAGTACAGGGCAGGTAATGGCTGGCAGCATGTCGTGCATCGACCAATGAGCCAGCGTGGGCCGCAGCCATGTCTGCGCCCATTGTGTCACCATTTCACGGGTATTGGCCCCGTGGTGGCGGGCCAGCCCGTCCTGCAATTGCTGATCGGTCTGGAAACGCTCGTAAACGGCTGACAAGCCCTGACGGGTGACCGGCTCGAACATCACATGCGCGGCCTCTGTCACCACCGCTTTGATCGCCTCGGGGTAAAGGGCTGCGACCATCAAGGCAATGGTGCCGCCATCGCTGTGTCCCACGATCACGGGTTTGGAGATCTCGAAGTGCATCAGCAGATCGGCCAGTGTATGGGCTTCCTGTATCAAAAAATCATCGGGGCGCGGCTCGTTGAGCGGTTCGGACAGGCCGTAGCCATAGCGGTCATAGACCAGCGCGGGCAGGCCGGTCGCCTCGCACAAAGCCTGCGGAAAATCCCGCCATTGCGTGATGCTGCCGAGCCCTTCGTGCAGGAAGACCAGCACGGGTGTATCCGCGCTCCATTGCCCTAAAGTGCGCACGCGCAGACGATGCCCGCCTGCGTGGCAGTCACTGTCGCGCGCACTCAGATCAATCGCCATCAATCCATGACCTGCTGGCCGCCGTCGATGCCGATGGTCTGGGCGGTGACATAGCCGTTGCACATCAGATACATGGCCCCCATCGCGCCTTCTTCGGCGGTGCCGATCCGTCCGGTCGGCAGGCGGGCGGCCATGCGGGCAATCCGCTCGGCCTTGTCATGCGAATGCAGCACATCGTTGAGCGGGGTATCCATCAAGCCGCAGGCGATGGTGTTGACGCGCACGCCCTGTTCGCCGAAATCGAGCGCCAAAGAGCGGGTCACCGCATTCAGCGCACCGTTGATGCTGGCCCCCATCATATAGCCTTTGACAGGACGTGCCGCCGCCACACCCGAGAAAAACACGATGCTGCCGCCGCGCCGGATCAGGGGACGGCAATCAAACGCCGCCCAGAAGGGCCCCCAGAATTTCGAGTTGAACGCTTCATGGGCATTTTCCTCGGTCAACTCATCATAGACAAACGGTTTGACCGTCGAACCGGGCATGACCAGATGGTCGAAGGGGGCATGTTGCTCCATGAACGCTTTGACGGCGGCGCGGTCCTCGATGCTGAGTGCCGTATAGGGCACTTTGACACCCGATTTGGCCTCGAGCGATTGTGCCGCCGCGGCCAGCGTCACGGGATTGCGTGCGGCAATGGCAACCTGCCCGCCGGCCTCCAGCACCGCTTCGGCGGTCGCAAGCCCCATGCCGTAAGATCCGCCGATAATCAGGACTTTTTTGTCTTTTAATGAAAATAACACGCTCATCTCCGGTTTTACGAGGCATTGTCTGGTGAAAAGACGACTTCTTTGCTGATGAAGCCGTCAATGTCGGAACTGCTGAAGCCGCATTCAGCCAGAATGTCTTTGGTATGCGCCCCTTGCGACAGCGCCATGTGTCGGATTTCTGCACCCTGTCCGTCATAGCGGTTGGGATGGTTGACCAGTTTGACAGGGGTACCTTTGACGTCGAAATCCATGAAGGTGCCGTTATAGACAACTTGGGGATTGCGGGCGAGGTCATCGAGATTGTCGACTCGCGCATACCACATTTTCTCGATGTCAAAAACCTCGCTCAAAGCGGAAAAAGTCCATGATTTTACGGCTTTTGCCACGGCTTTTGCGTAAATATCGCGTTCGAAATAGGTGTTTTTGCCGATCAAAGCAGCTATATCATCCGATTTCAGGGCGCGGGCGAGCTTTTCCGGCGGGTTGAGCGAGATGGCGATATGCCCGTCGGCGATCTCGTAGACCCCGTAGGGAGCCTCGTGGAACCATGTGCCCAGATGGTCGTCACGGTCGATCATGCTGTCCTGCCCGTTGACGGCATAATAGGTCACCAGCGACTCGGTCTGCAGATCGATGCCGGAGGCCAACAGGCTCGATTCCACCCGCGTTCCTTGCCCCGTTGTCAGCCATTTCGCATAGGCCCCGACAATGCCGAGCGCGAATAAAGCCGCGCCGTGCTGGTCGGCGATCG
>CAIYZJ010000059.1 GCA_903930675.1 uncultured Hyphomicrobiales bacterium | reverse complement strand
TATGATCTGACCAAGGGCCGGATCACCTACCGTTTCAAATAGTCTGCCCGACATGGCTCATCCTGTCCTTGGGCCGTCTGCGGATCATGCGTCCTTGATTTTGGCGTCAGCCTCTCCGCGTCGGTTATCCTTGCTGGCGCAAATCGGCATCGTGCCGGATGGTGTTGTAGCCAGCGAGATCGACGAGAGCCCGTTGCCGCGCGAAAAGCCGCGCGCCCATGCCATCCGTCTCTCCCATGAGAAAGCCGAAGCCACATACAGACTTCGGCAGCATCACTCGTCCGCTTTTCTTCTGGCGGCCGATACGGTGGTGGGCGTCGGTGCGCGGATTTTGCCGAAAGCCGAGACCGAGCCACAGGCGCGGGCCTGTCTGGCCCTGCTGTCAGGGCGCGGCCACAGGGTGTTTACCGCCATCAGCCTGATCACTCCCGAAGGCGTACGCAAGAGCCGCTGTGTGGAAACGCGTGTGGCCTTCAAACCGCTTTCGCAGGCCGAGATTGATGCCTATATCGCTTCTGGCGAATGGCACGGCAAAGCGGGCGGTTATGCGATACAAGGCTTGGCTGCGGCGTTTGTGACCAATCTCGTCGGCAGTTTCTCCTCGGTGGTCGGTTTGCCTTTGGCCGAGACCGCCAATCTGTTGACGGGTTCGGGCTATCGGGTCATCCGGCACTGGCCTGCTGTCCGGCAATCCTCTTCCTGATCAAAACGGGCGCAAGTGTTGCCGCCCCAACCCGCGAGCCAAACCGGCATGACCGATCCCCGCCCAGACACACTGGCCGATACTTTGCCCGAACTGGCATGCCCGCTTTGCGGCAAGGCCATGGTGCTTGCCTATCGTCCGTTCTGTTCGAAACATTGCGCCGATCTCGATCTGTCGCGCTGGCTGAACGGCGTCTATGCCGTGCCCGCTACCCCCGATCCTTTGGATGACGACGACGAGATGCTTGCCCAACTGGCCAAAGAAATCGGGATTGATGACGCATAATAATGGTCGAATGGCAGATTAGTCAGTTCAATGGGCTGGACAGGGCTGATCATGCTTGCTAAATGAAGCCTCCGCGCAGAATGTGCCTTTTACAAAGTGCAATGTGCGGTGTCTGATCGGAGTGATTGCCGGAGGTGTTTTGAGTCTCCCCAGCTTTGATCCGACCTTTGATTTGATGGGCGCATAGCTCAGTTGGTAGAGCAGCTGACTCTTAATCAGCGGGTCCAAGGTTCGAATCCTTGTGCGCCCACCATCAAATCACTGATTTTGCTCACTTTTCCTCAGTATTCAAACACATCCCACACCGCCATATTGTTTTCGGTAAGCACTGGGTAAGCACTTTTTCAAATTAGCCATTTTCGATTCGGCTTACAAAAAATCAAATATTTGACAGCCATCAATAGCCACAATTGTTGCTCGTATTTCATCGTGTAAAAGAATTGCCAACAGGTAAAATTTTTACAGTCCAATCAACCCGCATTTTCTCGAAGATGTAACCAATTGCCCGACACCACAAACAGCCCCCAACACAGTGGTCAATCAATATGCCATGTTTTGGTCATACGGGTTCCCGATGCTTTCAGCATCACGGCTATGGGACAGAATTTAGCCAGTTCGATCTTCAATGTTTCAATCTGGGCCGGGCTTGCCGTCGTTTTGACGTGAACATCCATGTGAATTTCAGCAAAGGGGACCGCAACTTCTGTCTCCAAGGCCGCACCACGACGATCCAACTGGCAAACAAGAGCAATATGCATATGGTCCAGAACAATGCCCATGCGATGCGCCAAGCGATGACCAACAACATTTGTGCAACCCATCAGCGAGGACAAAACTGTCTCAGTCGGGGTAAATCCCTGATTGGTGCCTTCTCGCGCTAGTGGTTCATCAATGATGCTGACCAAATCACGCGAAGTTATAAGCGCCC
>CAIYZJ010000058.1 GCA_903930675.1 uncultured Hyphomicrobiales bacterium | reverse complement strand
TAATATTTTGTTAAGATTCAAATTTGCCACCTTACTTAAAGCGATTGTTGAGCTCCCCGCCCAGCTCACAGACTGGTTGAATTCAACACTTCCTTCTTCATGTAAAACATGAGCTCCGGAGACCGAATAGAGCATGGCACTGCCCCTGCTTGAGCCGACACTCCTGCACACTCCCCTCGCCCATGGATGGTCGCCTGAATGGCACGTTCTTGCCACTGGCCAATATCAGGCACAAAAAAACGGATCACGAGCCACAGCCCGGATCCGCCTTAAGTGCAACATTTATAAATTTGGACGACGAGAGAGCCCGAAAATTCCGGTTTGAACCGACGAAAACCTTTAGATTTTGACCTTCTGCAAGGCTTCAAGCTCTAATTGCTCCGGTGTCTTTTCCACCTTGGGGAACAAAACGGAATAGATAGGGGTAAGTTCTTCTTCATCTTCCGGACGCCATGTCACAGGTTTCAGAGGCGCAATCCCGTTAGATAAAGCGAATGCATAAGACTTCATGCGGCGCACCATCATATAGACACGAGCCAATTCTTTGGGTTTGTGTTTTAACAAACCACCCAGGAATGGTCTTTTATTGCGTGGTTCGCGGGCATTTTCAAAGTTGCTGACAAAAAACATGAAAGACAGCAAGAACAAATCAATATTGGAGATTTTGATCGAACCGAAAAACTGTGTCACACGCGCCAGCGCATCATGCAAATCTGCTTCCAGATCCTTGTCGTCATAAAGCGTACTGAAAACACGCGAGAGTTCCGGCACTATTTTTTCTGCCGGCAATTGCATCACCAGATAATAGCGCACAGCCTGTGTCGCGATGATCTCGAACACAAATTGAGGCGGACTTTTAGTGCCCGTCATAGGACGATTAGTGTCTTCATTCTCGGCCATAATACGCTTAAACCCGCTACGCTTTACACAACTTGTACTCTTTCGAGCACCCCCAGAAACAGTTTATATTACGATGCCGATTTGCGCCATTTGTTGAACCATTCGGCAGACCGATCTTGTACTTCCTTGATGTCTGCCGGTTGAAGTGATTTGACAAGAGCATCGCGGCGTCTTTTTGCTTCAGTGCGCCCGGAAGCTACCGCGATCGATGCCCAGAAATACGCCTCTTTCGGGTCTTCAAAGCCGAAATCGGGGGCATAACTGACCGAAAGCATCACCAAAGCCTTGTTTTCTCCACCTTCTGCCGTGCGTGTCAGTTTTTCTCTGATCCAGTCCATCACCAACTTGATTGTGTCTGCATCAAGCGATTTGATCATCATCACCCGTGCAGGCATGGCCTTGGGATAGCCACCCAAGGCCGCCAAAGTGACCCAACGCAAGGAAAATTCAAAGTTTTGTGGCACATTCACGCCGTGCCAGTAGAAAATACCGAGATTGAATTGCGATTCAGGCTCGCCCTGTTCCGCACCAGCCTGAGCGGCCGCAAGAGCCTTTTTGAGATCTCCCGCAACAATTGCCCCTGAAACCGTGTCTTTGGGCGCTTCGCCTTCCGCCTGTGCGGATGCCACCTGCAAAGACAACAGGGCACCAAAAAGCAGCGTCACAAAACCATTTGTGATCTTGAACTGGTTGGGCACTGAACTCTTCGCCGTCATATGAATCATCAACCGGATAACAATAATGTACATGGAATCGATAACACAACCCTGCCAAAAAAACCATGCTTGTCTAAACTTTATTGGAGAAAGTCTAAACATCAACATGAACGACCATCACTTAGTGATAGCGGGTCAATGATCAACTGGGACAGTATATCCGATTATCATAACGTATTTTCATGATAAATCAGTGCTTTGTCCACTATTGTTCGGATAAAAACATCAGTATTGCTGAGTGGTCATATCACACATCATCAGGACTATGGCCCGATTGCGTCATCACTTCAGGCATTTCTGAGCAAATTTGAAACCGAATGGACCCAAGGATCAATCGCATGTGTGTTTTTGACATGGCTCAGCGCCCGATTGGCCAGACCGAGACGCAGGTCTTGATTGGCAGCCAGACGATCCAGTCTGGTTGCCAATTGCTCAATAATATCAGCGTTAAACTGGTGCATTGATGCATAATCATCGCGCCACCAGCCTGTCTCGGGATCGTGATGATAGACCTGTTCCCGACGCCCTGTAACAACCAGTGCGGTTTCTTCATCACGCACATATTCCTCATAACCAGGGGCATCAGTGCAGATCAACACCGCACCACACCGCATAGCGCGGAGAACAGAATAAGAGTGCAGGCCCGCCGCAGGCAGCGCAAACACATCGGCCTTACATAAATATGAGAAAAGCTCTTGATCATCAATTCCTTGATCGATCCAGTCAACCCCTTGGATCAATTCGGGATGCACCTGTTCAAAGGCATTGCGGCCAGTTGAAATGATGGTCAAGACCGATTCAGGGTAGTTTTCGCGATGTCTTTGAAATGCCACCAGCAGATCATGTCCGCCTCTGTACAGAAAACTGGTTCCCGCGCCGTGGGCTGAATTGGTAAAAACGATATGCAGGCCGGATTTTTCAGCCCGTGATGATAGTTTTTCTTCGATCACCGGATCGAGATCCGGCGGAATGTCTACCCCCAGCGGAACATAATGCACTTTGGAAGCGATGATATCGCTGGCAAAACTTTTGCAGATCGTCTCGATGCTGGATTGAATATGTGTAAAAATGGCTTTGCAGGCCACGGATTCCAGTTGGGATTTGACCATGTGGAAAATCAATTCATTCCGCAAATTCACGTTTTTATTATGACCATGCAGTAAAAATGGATAAAACAGCGTTGTTAAACTCTCAAAATGCAAAATAAAGGGCATTGTCGACAATTGGAGAGGCGTTGTGTGGTGAAATACCACTTGGGCGTTTTGTCTTTGCGCAACAATTCTGGCTTGGGCCGTCACATCTCTTGTATCGATATATTGCGACAGATAGTTTTGAAGGGCTTGGTTTCCGGTTTCCGGAGCAAGCCCGAAACGCCTGCCGATCATGAAGCCCTCCATCACAACTTGTGATGCAATATGATCCATATCTGCTTTGGAAAAAGCACAATCCTGATCGGGAAACAGAAATTCTATGTCATCGGGGGCGTTGTTGATTAAACCGGAAAACAACGGATGATTGCCATTAATGGATTGATAATGCGGCATTTTCCATGGAATAAGAACTGTTTTCATCGAACCGATATTCTGCCTGATGTATCGTTGCGCATGCGTCATAACCTATCCTGTTGAAAAGGGCGCAGGACAAACTGTCAAGACAAACTGAAATTGATCCTTGGCCAAATCGGCAATATTGAACTGTCCCCAAGATTTTCCTGCTTTGGAGAAAATAAAATTGATGTGATTTATCAGTGATTTCCATGAGAAATATAATTGACCATGACATCAAACACCGATAATAAAAATGACCTTTGTTCAATACGTTTATCAGGTTAAACTATGAGTTCGTTTTTACATGTCGGGTGCTGGCATCATACCAAACACGGATTAAAGGGATTTAATTCCGATGCCTGGGATGAAATCCGGTTCGATATCGATGAAAGTGTCGCACCCGATATTGTAGGCACGCTTTCAGATATGTCTGCGGTGACTTCATCCAGCGTGGATGCTGTCTATTCCTCGCACAATATCGAACATATCCATGCCCATGAAGTGCCGATTACAGTGCGTGAATTCTACCGCGTATTGACCGATGACGGTTTTGTGATCATCACCTGCCCCGATTTGCAATCACTCGCCGAAGCCGTGGCACAAGACCGCCTGAATGATCCGCTTTATATGTCACCGACCGGCCCGATCAGCCCGATCGATATCATTTACGGTCATCGGGGCTATATCGAGCAGGGCAATCCCTATATGGCGCATAAAACCGGTTTTACCTATACCACTCTGGCCACGGTTTTTCTGCAGAACGGCTTTGCCAAAGTCATCGGTGGACGCAATTTGCAGCCCTATGCATTGTGGATGATCGCGCTCAAACAAGACCGGAGCGAAGAGGATATTGCGGCGATGGTGACCACCTATCTCCCTTGAGGAACCGAGTGAGAAGATGACAAAAACGGTCAACTACTTCGTTCATTTCCATAAAGAATTTATGCATGCGCGTGACAGTTCGTGGGTGATCCCGACCATCTATGAAAACAAGCCGGGGCTGATGGACAATGCCATCTGCCTGAGCAGCTATTCGCCTTCGATCCGTACCCTGTTGAGCGACTTCGAGCCTTTGGATGATGACAGGATCGGCTATCTGAGCCAGACGATTGCCACCGAATACTGGATCCTCAACCACCTCAGGGATGTGGATTATGTCGGGGTGACAGGCTATCGCCGCTATCCGCATTTCAGGCATGACAGGACCAATCCCGCCGAAGGGTTCGGTGCGCCTGCAACGCGCGAGAATTTGGCCAGCCTGACCCATGACAGCCATTTGGAACTGATCAATGCTGTGCTCGGGACTTACGAGGCGATTACTGTTCGTAAAATCCATTGCGGAGGCTCGGTGAAAAGCCAGTTTCTCGAAACCCAGCGGGAAGACGTCTGGACGCATTTTATCGACAGTATTGCGACCGTTGTGCCCGAATACAAGCGCTGGCTCGGTTGGTTCGAACTGGAAAACCAATGCCATTTTTGCGGACCGATGGGGCTGACACCGTTGCCGATGTTCAAGGACTATGCCGATATGTATATCCGCATCATTGCCGATGTGCTGCGCTGGCTGGATGATCCCTTTCTATGTCTCGACGAGCGCGCACAGGCCAAAACCGACCGCTGGATCGGCTATCTGGCGGAGCGGTTCTACCCGTTTTTCCTGTTCGTCAACAATGTCAAAACCTATCAAGTCCCGATGATTTTGCTGACCGATCCGCCTGGATGAACTTAGCAGGCGATTAAAGTGAAATATTGGTTAACGCAAACAAGCGTCAGAAAATATTACTGAATTACGCTTGGACTAAATAATGAATGCCTGAAGGGTCAAGGCATTGATGGATATAGATCCTGTCCTTATGGCAAGATCATACGTCACGCCTTTTATGTTGCCGGAGTAATGAGTTTGGCCAATCCTGCGAACACCACGATCAGTTCCATCATTGATCAAGCCTTGAAAGACCATGCCGAAGGTCGCCAACAGCAGGCCATGACTGGCTTTCAAACGGTTCTGCAACACGACTCCGGCAATGTTGTCGCGCTCTATATGCTTGGCGCGATGCATTCAGAGCGCGAGCAGTATCAGGCCGCTTTACAATATTTGAACCATGCCATTGCGGTCAACGGGCAATTTGCCCAATCTTATCAAGCCCGTTCGGTGATCTATTCCAAACTCGGCCATTACAAATCGGCATTCCATGACACCCAAACAGCACTGCGGCTTGATCCGCAGCTGGAGGATGCCCGCAAAAATTATGATACCTTGCAGCTTTTGGCTGAAAACACTGCCCCTTCAAAGGCTTCTGCGGTTTTGCCAATCAAGGCTACCACCAAGGTAACTCCCCGGGCAAATCCTCTTAGCCTTGTCGAACTGATCGAGCAAACCAACCGTGCCTCCACACACATGGAAATGGAGCAAACGATCCGGCATTTTCAGGATTTTCTGATCAATGGCGAGGCCAGCCAAGCCCATCTGGCACTGTTTTCAATCGGCGTGCTTCACCACAAATTGAACAGAAATCACGATGCCGAAGCCTATTTTCGCCATGCTTTGCTGATCAAACCGGACTTTTTCGCCTGCCATCTGAATCTGGGCCTGCTGCTGGAGCGCAACAACCGCACCGAACAGGCGGTGACCCAATGGGAATTGGCTCTGCAACTGCCGGCCATTGATTTGCCCGAACACCATGATGACAAGCTGAAAATCACCACCAATCTGGGACGGTTGCTTGAAGTTCTCAACGATTATGAACGCGCCGAAAACGCTTTGAGGGAAGCTCTGCGGCTTGATCCCGATAACGGGCCGGTGCTGCATCACTGGATCCATTTGCGGCAAAAACAATGCCGTTGGCCGATTACCGAAGGGCTTAACCGGCCTGACGCGGATGTTCTGGCCAGTGCCTCGCCCATTGCCATGCTTGGGTTAAGCGACGATCCTGCCGCGCAATTGGCGGCAGGCCGCCATTTTGTCAAAACCAAGGTTGAAAGCCATCCGCGTATGGTGCCGTTCCGGCATGATTACGGTCATCAAAAACTGCGGATCGGCTACCTCTCCTCCAATCTCAGCATGCATGCGGTGTCGCTTCTGACCGTAGAATTGTATGAAACACATGACCGCAACTTGTTTGAAACTCATGCTTTTTGCTGGAGCCCCGAGGATGGAACCGCGTTCAGGCAACGCGTCAAATCTGCCTTTGACCACGTTCATGCGGTCGGCGGTTTGACCGATGAGCAGACAGCCGAGTTGATCCGGTCAAAAGAAATTGACATTATTGTTGATCTTCAAGGCCTTACATCAGGTGCCAGACCCAATATTGTCGCTCGGGGCCCCGCGCCCGTTCAGGTGGCCTATTTGGGCTATCCCGGACCGTCTGCCCTGCCCTATGTCGATTATATCGTGGCGGATTCCTTCATCATGCCGCCCGAATTATGCCCGCATTTTACCGAAAAACCGCTCTATCTGCCCGGTTTGTTCCAGGTCAGCGACCGGAAACGCCAGATTTCGGCGGTTCCGCCGCGTTTGCAATTCGGTTTCGACGAAGGCGATTTCATATTCTGTGCCTTCAACAACAATCACAAATTTACGCCGGAATTATTTGGCAGCTGGATGCGAATATTGCGGGCCACCCCGCATAGCGTGCTGTGGTTACTTGAGGATAATCAGTGGTCGAAGGCCAATCTGCTGGCTGCTGCAGCCGCCCACGGCGTCGCAAAACAACGTCTGCGCTTTGCCGGACGCATCACACCGGCCGATTATCTCGCGCGCTTTGCTGTCGCGGATTTGTTTTTAGATACAATGCCTTACAATGCGGGAACAACCGCAAACGACGCGCTATGGGCTGGCCTTCCTTTGCTCACCCTATCAGGCCATACCTACGTATCACGCATGGCTGGCAGCCTGCTCAAAAGCATCGGCCTGGACGAACTGATTGCCTTTGATACCGGCCAATACGAGAAAACTGCCATTCGACTGGCCAATAATCCGCATGAAATCAAGACATTGAGAGACCAGCTTCATCAGGCGAAAGAACAAGGAAAATTATTCAACACCGACAGGTTCACGCGTGAATTCGAGGCCGCTTTACAGGCCGCGCTCAAAGGACAGGACTGATCCGGTTAATCTGCCCGAAACACCGGCAATTGCCCCTGTCCTGCCTTCAACAAAAAAGCATCAAAAATTAGCTTTTTCTTAAGTAAATCATATACAAGCGATGATTCTGGCACTAATATAAAACCGAACATGATTGGGCATAATCTATATTTCCCGCAGGCTGGCCGGCAGGAAAAATATGACGGGCCCAATCCAGTCGGTCGTTGTGCGAGTTGTTGTATCTGGAATTTGTGAGATTGATCTTGATGTATTGCGTATCTCACAAATATACTTTTTTAGTTGTTGAGGGACTATAATGGTCACAATCAACAACAACATCACCATATTATCGTCCAATACAATTTCGAATTCGCAAAATACAAATTCGTCATCGAAAACTATTGCCGAATTGTCGATTGCGGACATCAAGTCTCTGTCCACGGCACAAATTTCCGGACTGACATCAGCGCAGATTGCGGAGCTTTCCACTGCCCAAATTTCGGGTTTCGGCACCGGCCAGATCGCGGCATTGTCAACCAGTCAGATCACGGCGCTGTCCACCAACCAGCTGGCGGCGCTTGACGACAATCAGGTCGATGCGCTGAGTGCCGGCCAGATTTCGGCACTGACGCTTGGCCAAACAACGGTTTTCTTGAAACACGAAACCAGCGGCTCCGGCTCGGACACGGGCATTTCGGCACCGATTGGCCAAAAAATTGCCCGGCAAGGCTATTTTCCCGATAGCCAGATCGAGTTGCTCTCCTACCTGTCGCAAACCCCGCTGACTGTTGCGGCTTCAACCGCGCCCCAACCTGCTCTGGTGCAGGGCTTGGTCGCATCCGACATTCAGGGTCTCAACCGCCAGAGCCTGACCGGACTTGCACCCGATGGCACCACAGCCCCCAAGCCTTTCGTGACGGACAGAGCGGTGGCCTTTGTCGACTCCCAGATCGCTGGCAACGATGGGCTGATCAAGGATTTGCAGGCCAAAGGCATCACCACTTTCGTGATTGACCAAGGCAGTGATGGCCTGACCCAAATGGCCAATGATGTGCGCGGCATGAGCGACATCAGCAGCATCCATATCTTTTCCCATGCCAATTCGGGCATGTTGAGCATCGGTTCAGGCACTGTCGACCAAACGACACTCGCCACCCATGCCGGCCAATTACAGCAAATCGGCCAGAGCCTTTCGGGCTCGGGTGATATTCTGCTCTACGGCTGCGATGTGGCGGCCACTCAGGTTGGCCGTGATTTCATGGCTGCATTGGCCCAAGCCACCGGCGCAGATATTGCCGCCTCGCTCGACGAGACAGGATCCAAATTACTCGGCGGCAACTGGGTTCTTGAAAGCTCGGTCGGCACGATCGACAGCCAGTCACTGGAGTTTGATCATTTTCAGGGTGTGTTGCTGTCTCCCACCAGCCAGTCCTCAAGCTGGACGTCGTCAGACATTGCCGGGATTTCCAACAGCGAAATCGCCGCTTTGTCGACAGACCAGCTGACCGGTTTGGGCAACAATATCCGGCTGTTGTCGGCCTCGCAGATCGCCAGCCTCAACAATACGCAAATCATGGCGCTGACCACCGCGCAGGTCGTTGCACTGACCACCATGCAAGTGTCATCGCTCACCAACAGCCAGTTGGCGGCGTTCAAAACCGAACAAGTGGTCAAAATTGCCACCGATGATGTGGCCGCCCTGCAAACCTCGCAGGTCACCGCCTTCACTTCGGAACAGCTTGCCGCGCTGACAACCGTTCAGCTTCGCGCCATTTCCACGAAACAATTCGTCAATTTCAGCCCGAGCCAGATCAGCGTCTTCAAATCGTCGCAGATTTCACACATGAAAGCCCAGTTGATCTCGGTGCTGACCAGCGCCCAGATCACAGCACTGACCAGCCAGCAAATTGCGGCTTTTACGACAGCAGGCGTGTCGAATTTCAATTCCACGCAGGTCTCTGTGCTGAAATCGTCGCAAGTGGCGGCTTTGGGCACGATCCAGATCAGATCACTCAAATCCAGCCAGCTTTCGGCCCTGCTGACCGAGCAAGTCAGCGGTTTGAGCCGGATGCAGATCAAAACACTGACCTCGGCACAACTGGCCAGCATCCGCACCACCAGCATTCTGGCCTTCAATACCGAGCAGATTTCCTCGCTGACCCAGGCACAAGTCAGGGTTTTGAACACCGCCGTGTTCAACGCCTTCAGCAGCACCCAATTTGCAGCCTTGTCGCAAAGCCAGATCGCCGCACTGACGACAAGCCAGTTTGCGTCGATTTTGCTCAACAATTTCAATACGCTCAGCACAAGCCAAATCACCGCTTTGTCGCTGGCTGATGTGGCAATGCTGTCTTCGGCCCAGTTGAAGGCCATGAGTTCGGAACAGATTTCAGCCCTGACAGGATCGCAGTTGCGCGTGCTGGCCAGCAACAAGATTGCGGCCCTGTCCACAAGCCAGATCGCCAATTTCGGCACCCGCCAGATTGCCGCGCTCAATTACAGCCAGCTTGGCGCGTTGACCACAGAGCATATCCAGTCTCTCAGATCCGATCAGGTTGCGGCCCTGTCGGCGGCACAGGCCAGCGGCTTGACCACCGCCCAGATTGCCGCACTCAGTACATCGCAAGTCAGTGTGCTGACCACCCGCACGTTTGCCGCCTTGTCCTCGCAACAGATCGGATCTTTGTCGAGCAACGTGATTTCGGCACTCACCACCTCCGATCTGGCCGCCTTGCGGCTTGACCAGTTGGCTGCGATGAATGCCGGTCAGATCTCGTCGCTGACAACCGGCCAGATTGCGGTGATGGCCACCCAAAACATCGCCGGCCTGTCCTCGGACCAGTTGCTGGCCCTCAATGCCACGCTTGTTCGGGCCTTGCGGACCAACCAGATCACGGCACTTGCGCCCGAACAGTTGCAAGTGATGTCCACGGGGCAAATCGGCGGCCTGACAGCGGCCCAACTGGCCGTATTCAGCGCCGACCAGACCACGGCACTCAGCACCAGACAGATTGCGGCCCTGTCGACTGCGGCCATTGGCGGCCTGTCAGCCGAGAATGTCGCCACGCTGACCGGCGACAAGATCGCGGCCCTGACCAATGACGAAATTACCGCACTCAAATCCCACCAGATCGCGGCCCTGTCGCCTGAT
>CAIYZJ010000057.1 GCA_903930675.1 uncultured Hyphomicrobiales bacterium | reverse complement strand
GTCAGGCGCATCAGCACATCGTCTATCCAGCCGCCCGCATAGCCTGCCAGCGCGCCGATCAGTCCGCCGAGAATGGCGGCAATCATCACCACGCCAAATCCGGCGATCAGCGAGACACGGGCGCCCGCCATCACCAGCGTAAACACATCCTGTCCCAATTCATTGGTGCCGAACCAATAGAGCGAGGACGGTGGTTTGAAGCGCGCCGCCGTGTTGATGCCGCCGCTGATATGCTCGGGAAACGGCACGATCCACGATCCGCCGACCGCGATCACCAACAGCACCAGCACAATCGCCAGGCCGGCAATCGACAGGCCGCTCTGGCGGAAGCGGTAGAGGCTGCGTTGCCAGTTCTGCCAGCGGGAGGGATGGGCGGTGCTCGGCGTGGTCATTGATAGCGCACCTTGGGATTGATGACGCCGTAGAGCAGATCAATCACCAGATTGACCAGAACGAAGATGAAGCCGATCGACAGCGTCACCCCCATCACGGGCATGAAGTCCTGCGTGACAATTGCCTTGGTGGCATAAAGCCCGATGCCGGGCCAATCGAACACCGTTTCCACCAGCACCGATCCGCTCAACAGCCAGCCGATATAGAGGCCGATCACTGTCAGGGTCGAGGAGAAGGCGTTGCGCAAGACATATTTCAGAATGATCAGGGACTGCGACAGGCCCAGTGCGCGCTCGGTCAGCACATAATCCTGCTGCAACACATCCAGCGTCGAGGCCCGCATCATGCGGGTGATGGTGGCCAAAGGCGACAGGCTCATTGCCAGTGCGGGCATCAGCAAATGTTCGCAACTGGTGGTAAAGGCCAGCCAGTCGCCCGCCAGCAGGCTGTCGATGGTCAGCATGCCGGTGATGGCGGGCGGCGGCAGGTCGATAATCGGAAACCGGCCGTTGAGCGGCAACCAGGCCAGCGACATCGCAAACACCAGTTGCAGCACCAGCGCGAGGAAAAAGCGTGGCATGGCAATCGAGGCCAGCGACAGAATCCGGGTCAGATAATCGGGCCAGCGATTGGCGGTGATGGCGGACAGCAGACCGGCGGGTATCCCGATCAGGATCGCCAGAAAGATCGCGGCAAACACCAATTCAAGGGTTGCGGGCAGATAGATTTTCAGATCGGCGGCCACGGGCCTGCGTGTCAGGACCGATTGCCCCCAATCACCCTGCAACAGGCCGGTGGCATAGTGCCAATATTGCTGGGGCAGGGGGCGGTCCATCCCGAATTCGCGGGACAGCGAGGCGATCTCTTCGGCTGTGGCCTGCGGGCCAGCGGCCAGTTTGACCGGATCGCCGGGCAGCACGTGGGAAATGGTAAAGACAAGCAGCGTCAGCCCGATAAACACAGGAACGAGCAGGACAAGACGACGGACGATAAATCTGATCATCAGCTTATCAAGTTCCGGCAAGAGGGGCGCGGCGGACCGCGCCCCCTACCATTGGTCTTATTTCAGGGACAGCGGGAAAAACTCCACTGCATTGCTGGCCACAGGTGTGAAGATGAAGCCCTGCACATCGCTGCGCAACGCCAGTTTGCGTTTTTCCAGCACGCCGAAAATATCGGGTGCATCTTCCACAACCTGCTTCTGCATCTCGACATAAATGGCCTGACGCTTGGCCTGGTCGGTTTCCGCACGGCCAGCCAGAATCAAGGCATCGACCTTGGGGTTCTTGTAGACAGGGTTCTGCCAGTTGCCGTTGCGCGAGGAGTGGTAGGCGGCAAAGGCGATGTTGTCGGGATCGCCGTAATTGGCGGTCTGATAGACTGGGAAGAAATCCGCCATCTTGTCGGGCGAGGCGGTGGAAGCCACCATATCGGGCCAGACCATCGGCTTGATATCGAGTTCGATATTCAGCTTCTTCAGGCTGTCGAGCAGAACCAGAGCAAAGCGGCGTTGCTGCTCAAGCCCCGACACATGCACCATGGTCAGTTTGATGCCGCCATTGGGCACTTTGGATTTGGCCAGAAACTCCTTGGCTTTGTCCAGATCGGTGGTCGGCACAGCCAGTTTCGGGTCATGTCCGAAAATGCCGTTGGGCAGCGGGCCGACCATCAATTGGGCATAGCCGGCCGAATCCAGCATGGCCTGATAGTTGAAGGCATAGGAAATCGCCTTGCGCAGATTGATGTCGGCCAGCGGACCATGCTCGGTGTTGAGCTTGATCGAGAAGGTGCGGAATTCCGGTTCGATCACCGAGACCACGCCGGGCTTGTCTTTCAGCGCATCCATATCTTCGCTGGTCAGATCGAGCGCCATATGGGCTTCGCCGCGCTGCACCGCCAGACGCTGGTTGGAGGTTTCGCGGATGATGCGCCAGATCGCGCCGGTCAGGTTGCCGCCGCCGCTTTTCCACGGGCTTGCGACTTTTTCCAGCTCATAGAGATTGCCCGGCTCGGCCCGCTTCAGCATGAAAGCACCAGAGCCTGCAATATTGGTCTTCAGCCATGTCTGGCCGTCATCCGTGCCCTTGTTGTCTTCGACCAGCTTGGGATTGACGATCCACAACCACGGCAACACATGCGGGAAAGCAACGAAGGGTTTGGCCAGTTTGATCTTGACTGTGGTGGCATCGACGACGCTGACCGAGGTTTCATCGACAATGCCGGCAATCATCCAGGCATTGCCCTTTTTCAGGCGCACCAGACGGTCGAAAGAATATTTGACGGCTTCGGCGGTGACAGGCGAGCCGTCACTGAACTTGGCCTTGGCATCGAGCTTGAACAGATATTCCATGCCATCGGCCGAGACTGTGTAGGATTCGGCCAGATGCGGCTTGACCTGCGGCGGGTTGCCTTCGACGCGGACCAGCGGATCATAGAGATTGCGCAGCAGTGCCGAGGCCGAATAGCCGGTCGCGACATGCGGATCGAAATTCGGCACATCCTGATTGCTGGCCACAACCAGAATTTTGCGCGGCGCGGTTTGCGCCTGTGCCTGCAGCACGACGGCCGTGCTGACGGCACCCAACACCGTGGCCATGGCAACCCATCGCCACAAGGACTTGAACTGTTTCATGTTTTACTCCTGCCTTCACCAGAGGGATTGTCACTTGCCACTCCGGATGCGCCCCTTCACATCCGGATTTTCATGGTTCAGCTCTGCACGCCGTAATCGCGCAAGGCCGTATCCTTCGAGATCAGGCCATTGGCCAGATCGCTGATCACCAGATCTGTCTTGCGTTGACGAGGGTCGCCGAAACCGGCCCCGCCTGCAATCACAATTTCAACAATTTCCTCGGGATTGTTCAAGCTGACCAGATCGCCCGTGCCGCAATCATGCAGCACTTGGCCCTGCGGGTCGGTCACAATACCGCGTGCCTCGCCGCCCGCATGGCCGCCGAACAGACCTTCGGTCGGATTGCCGACCCCTTCGGGATAGACCGAGACCAGCGTGGTCTGGCCATCGGCATCGAGCTTTCGGAAGCGGATGCGCTGGCCAAGCCCGCCGCGCTGCCGGCCCGACCCGCCGGAATCTTCCAGATAGGCTTTCTCGAGCACCAGCACCGGCACGCGTGTTTCGAACAATTCGATCGAGGTATTGGCCGCCGAGGTCGGCCAGAGCAGGCCGGACTTGCCGTCATGCCGGGACGAAGCCCCCTGACCGCCGCCGACAAACAACAGATCGCTATAGATCGTGCCGTCTGCGGTCTGGCCGTAAATATTGGCCGCCACCGGCAGGCCGGTAAAGGCCTGTACCTGATCGGAGGCCGCATCGGCCAGCGCGCGGAAGATGTTGGGGGCGATATACCAGCCCGTCCGCGTGCGGATATTGACCGAAGCCGGACGCTTGGGATTGAGGATCGAGCCTTCGGGCGCCGTGACGGTAAAGGGCCGGTAGCAACCGGCATTGCCGCGCACGGCAGGGGTCAGCATGCATTTGAGCGGATAGGTCGCATGTGCCGCCGTGTAATTCAGCGTCGAGTTCAGGCCCCCGCGCGGCAATTGCGGCGGCGCGCCTGCGAAATCGACCGCGATCTCGTCGCCTTTCACCGTCACCGCCACCGGATAGGTCAGCACCTCGCCGAGCGGGTTGTTCTGGATCGTCGAATGATAGACGCCATCGGGAATGGCGCGGATGGCCTGCCGCATCGCCTGTTCGGAACGGTCCTGCACCACATGGGCAAGTGCGCGCAAATCCTCCATGCCGTAATCATCCATGAAGGACAACAGCCGTTCCGCCCCGAGCCGGTTGGCCCCGACAAACGAGTTGAGATCGCCGATCACCTGATCGGAATTGCGGACATTTTCGGCCAGCAGGCGATACAGCGATTCATTGGGCACGCCCGCCTCGAACAGCTTCATCGGCGGAATCTGGAAGCCTTCCTCGTAGATCTCGCGGGCTCTGAGCGAATCCTTGGTGCCGCCGATATCGGACACATGCCCGACCGTGCCGAGCAAGCCGACCAGCTTGCCCTGCCTGAAGCACGGCGTCACCACCGCAATATCGAACAGATGGCCCGCACACAGCCACGGATCATTGGTGACCAGCACATCGCCTTCGCGCAAGCTTTCGGGCGGATAGCGTTCGAGCAAGGCTTTGACGGCGAGCGGCAAAGTCAGGTTGAACACCGGCATGGCACGCGGCGAATGGGCCAGCGTTTCACCGGTGGCGTCAAGCAATTCGCATGCAAAGTCTTGCGACTCGGAAATCACCAGCGAGAAGGCCGTCCGGCAGACCGTCAGCCACATTTCCTCGACGACATTGACCAGACGGCTCCACATGATTTCGAGCGCAATCGGATCGCCTTCGATCACGCCGATCGCCTCGGCTATCGGCATATCGGCACGGATCATGATCTGCGCCTGATCCTGCGCGCCGATGCTGATGCGCAGATTGCCGACCTCGTCGACACTGACCCGGTCACGCGGCGGAATCACCGTGGTCGCCTCGCGCTCCTCGATGATCGCCGGACCTTCGATGCTGGAACCGGGTTTCAGCGCATAGCGGTCATAGACTGGGGTGGTAACAAAGGCGTGGTCGAAATAGGCCTCGCGCGTGCCTTTGAGCGCGGTGGCGCGCGTCTCGTCCTGTTCGGCCACCAGCGAGAGTTGTGGGGTCGGGCCCGAGCAGCGCACGCGGAAATTGATCGCTTCGATCCGCGCCCCTTCGGGCGGCTTGGTGAAGCGGCGCGAATAGACCGCAATAAAGGCATCGCGAATGGCTTTCACGCTGTCGTCGCCCAACGGGCCTGCGGGCAGCGGCACCGCAATATCGTGCATCTGTCCGACCAGCCGCATATCGGCACTGCGCTCGGTGATGATGCTGTCGGCGGCTATGCCAGCCTCCACCAGATTATGGGTGGCTTGGGCGGCAAGGCCGTTCAACATCTCGTTGACGGCCGCGCTGTTCCAGCCCGTCTTGAACTCGACAGGCAGCGAGCGGGCATTTTCAAAACTCAGAGGCGCCGCCAGAAAGCCCAGAGCGGACGCCGCACCCGAGGCGGGCGGAATGATGACTTCGCGCACACCCAGAGCGGCCGCCACTTCCGCCACATGGGCAGGGCCGGCCCCGCCGAAGCCGACCATGGCATAGCTGCGCGGATCCTTGCCTTTTTCAACCAGATAGGCGCGGGCGGCCGAGGCCATGCTTTCGACCACGACCTTGTGGATCCCTGCCGCTGTATCCTCGACCGACAGGCCCAGTTGCGAGCCGACCCGCTCCATCGCGCTGCGTGCGGCAGGCAGATCGAGCGACATCCGGCCACCGAGGAAGAAGCCGGGATCATAATAGCCCAGCAGCAGATTGGCATCTGTCACGGTGGGTTGCAGGCCGCCCATGCCGTAACAGGCCGGACCGGGATCGGACCCCGCCGATTGCGGGCCGACCCGCAACAGGCCGACCTCGTCAATGGCGGCAATCGAGCCGCCGCCCGCACCGATTTCGATCATGTCGATCACGGGGGCTTTGATGGGCAGGCCCGAGCCTTTTTTGAAACGGTGGATGCGTCCGGCTTCCATCATCGGGGCGATTTCGGCTTGGCCGTCCTCGATCATGCAGGCTTTGGCGGTGGTGCCGCCCATATCGAAGGAAATGATGTCGCGCTTGCCCGCGCGCAGGCCGAACAAAGCGGTGGCCAGACCACCCCCCGCCGGACCCGATTCCAGCAAGCGGATCGGAAAACGCCGCGCCGTTTCGAGCGAGGTCAGTCCGCCCGCCGAATGCATCAGCCGCAACGCGCCGCCAAAGCCGCGCTGGCGCAATTCGCTTTCCAGCCGTGTCAGATAGCTGTCCATCAAGGGTTGCACATAGGCATTGGCGCAGGTGGTGGCGCAACGCTGGTATTCCCACAATTCGGCCACCACATCATGCGACAGCGACAAAGCCAGCTGCGGATAATGCTCTTTGGCCAATTCCGCCACGCGTAATTCATGCTGCGGATTGGCATAGGAGTGCAGAAAACACACCGCCACTGCCGACACATTGTGTGCGGCCAGCTCGCCCAAGCGGGCCAGTACATCCGCGTCATTTAATGCCGCAACAATCTGTCCGTCGCGGTCCATCCGCTCGTCGACCTCGAGCCGCAAGGCACGCGGCACCATCGGTTCGGGATAGCCCAGAAACAGATCGTAAATATCATAACGCTGCTCGGTGCCCATTTCGAGAATGTCGCGAAAACCGCGGGTGGTGATCAGGCCGACTTTGGCCCCGTTGCGCTCGATGATCGCATTGGTCACCAGCGTGGTGCCGTGGATCATCTCGCTGACATCCGACAGGGCAATGCCAGCCATGGCGACCAGTTCCTGCAGACCGAGCAGGGCGGATTCGGACGGATCATGCGGCGAGGTCAACCGCTTGTGCAGCGTGACCGCCCCATGGGCATCGTCATAGAGAATAAAATCGGTAAACGTGCCACCGATATCGAAACCGATGCGCCAGCGGCCCGTTAAACCGTCGGCATGATGAAACCCCAAGGGTTGCTGACTCATATCGATAATACTCCAGACTGACTCTTTTTACGGCGCACAGTGTCAAGCAACGGCTGCCCGTGATCATTGAATTGCCGTGCAAGCTGCGCTGTCATCTCTTTCATGCGCGTGATGATATGCTCGCGTTCTTGCTCTGCGATTGTGGCAGCCGGAAAGACGATGCACAGGCTCAGGGCCAAATTCTTCATCGGGTCGACAACCACCGTCGCTACCGCACCCACGCCGTGATTGGTCTCGTCAAAGGCAACAGAATAGCCCGATTGACGGACCTGATTGATCCGGTTCATCAGGTCTTCCAGAGTGGCGGGGGCGCGTTCGCTCGGGGCAAACAACCCTTTGTGGTAAAGGGTCTCAATGGCCCGATCCTCCATCCGCGACAGCAATGCGCGGCCCGTGGCACTCGCGGATGCCTGCAAACGCCGTCCGACGGCGGTGGCAACTCTGAGGACCTGCCGGCCTTCGTGTCCGCTCAGGCCGATCACATCCTGATGGTCGAGTGCCGACACATAACCGGTGTGCCCGGTCTCTTCGACCAATTCGCGGACGGCGGCGTCGGCACGGGCCAGCAGGCTCATATCCACTTTGTTGATCTGGGCGAGATGGATCATCAGCGGGCCAGGACGATATTTGCGTCCGACCTTCGTGACTTCGAGAAAACCTGCATCGCGCATGGCATTCAACAGTCGCGATGTGGAGCTTTTGGGCGCGCCGCGCAAAGCCACAATATCGGTTAGCGTCAATTCCGGACGTTCGTCTGAAAAGCACCGCAACACTTGCGATGCTGAATGGAGGATCGTCATCGCTGTCTCCTCAAGTTCCATTTAATGGAACAAAAGTTTCATTAATTAAAAAGCTAACACAGGGATAGGCGATCGACAAGCGTAACCGTTCTTGGCTCCGGACTTGTGAATCATCAGGCGAGGATCGATCTTGTTGCTTTCATGATGGCCCGTAACCTGCCATGTATCCGGAATGGTGTTGGCGGGCCTGTTCGTGCAGGCGGCGGTGGAGGTATGATTGATGGGCAAAGTGCATGTGGTTGATCATCCGCTGATCCAGCACAAGCTGACCTTGATGCGTGATATCGCAACCCCGACCCAGACGTTCCGGCAATTGCTGAACGAAATCGGCATGATGCTGTGTTACGAGGTCACCCGTGATTTGCCGACCGAACCGGTCGAGGTCGAAACGCCGCTTGGCCGCACCATGAAACCGCAACTGTCGGGCAAGAAACTGGTCTTTGCACCGATCTTGCGGGCAGGGGTGGGTTTTCTCGACGGCATGCTGGAATTGGTGCCAGCCGCGCGTGTGGCGCATATCGGCCTCTATCGCGATCCGGTGACTCTGCAGGCGGTCGAATATTATTTCAAAGCCCCAAGCGATGTGGCCGAACGTTTGGTGATTGTCATGGATCCGATGCTGGCCACCGGCCATTCGGCGATTGCGGCGATTTCCCGTTTGAAAGAACGCGGCGTCCACGACATCCGCTTTGTCTGTCTGCTGGCGGCCCCCGAGGGGCTGGCGACGTTTCAAGCCGCCTTGCCGGATGTTCCGGTCTGGACCGCGGCGATTGATGACCATCTGAACGATCACGGTTATATAGTGCCGGGTCTGGGCGATGCGGGTGACCGCATCTATGGCACCAAATAGCCGCCATCCGGCGCCGTTCCTCTGTTGAAAGCCTGTGATGACCACTCCGACACCCGCTATAGCGGTTCCGCCGCCTGCATCGGTGATGATGGGCGGTTTGCTGATGGTGTTGGCCACCGTCTGTTTCGTCTGTCTGGATGCCACACTGAAATTGCTGGTGCGCAGCCATGACGTGCTGTTTTTGTCATGGGCGCGCTACCTGTTTCAGGTGATCTATTTGCTGGTGCTGATCCCGTTTTTCGGCGGTGCGCCGCTGTTGCGCACGCGGTTTTTGAAAGTCCATCTGTGGCGCGGCACTTTGATGCTCGGCTCGACGGTGTTCATCGTGCTCGGCCTCAAATTCATGCCGATGGCGCAAACCTATGCCATTACCTTTTCGACCCCGTTTCTGGCCGTGATCCTTTCAACGCTGTTTTTGAAAGAGACCGCATCCATGTTGCGTTGGGCATTGATTGTGCTGGGCTTTGCCGGTGTGATGCTGGCGATCCAGCCGCAAGCGCCCGATGCCGGATTGTTTCTGGTGTTTCCGCTGCTGATGGCGCTGTCGAGTGCCGGATTTCAGGTGACCACGCGTGCCATCGGCGTGCGCGAGCATCCGTTCACGATGATGCTGTTCAGTGGTTGTGTCGCCGTGGTTCTGGCAGGCGTGCTGCTGCCCTGGACCTGGAGCGATTTGTCTTGGTCTGAATGGGGATTGCTGGCCGGTGGCAGCCTGTTCGGCACCATGGCGCATCTGTTGTTGACGCAGGCTTTGCGGCTGGCCCCGACATCTATCGTCTCGCCGATGAGCTATGCGCAAATCATCTCTGCAGGGCTGATCGGCTACTATGTGTTCGGGGAAGTGCCGACCACCGCCACGCTGGTGGGCGGTACGATCGTGGTGGCCAGCGGCATCGCCTTGCTGCGCACCAAACAATAGGATCAGTCGGGAGGACTGCCGCGGTCATGCGCCATCCAGTGGAGGGCGCGTCCGACCGCGCAGAATAGGCAAACAAGCATCATCAGAAGCCCGAGGCGTTGCGCGCAACCAGATTGATCTCGCTGCGGTTCAAACCCAGATCATGCAGATCACGATCGGTCAGCAGCGATAATTCACGAACGGTCCGGCGATAGTTCCACCAGCGGGTCACGCGTTCGAACAAGGCGGTCAGCAACAACATTTTCGTCTCCATACGCAGCAGAAATCATCTTTTGATCGATTGCTTTATGCCAATATATTGCGGCGCAATAATGACAAAAGAATGAAAAATGCTTGTTTTTTGATATGTTTCAAAAATCGACAAGATTTTTTTTGAAATTTTTGATAAAAATAATGAAAAAATTAGGTCAATAGCACTTGCCTTTTGTGCGGTGCATCAATATAAAGAAGGAGTGATGTCGAGGTTCATTCCTCCATCATGCCCTCCTTGGGCGTTTCCTCCCTAGACTTGGGCCGCCAGCAATGGCGGCTTTTTTTTGCCCTTTGCGGTGCCAGACACCTCGAAATTTCCATTTTTTGGAATAAATATCAAGCACTTGCCAAGAACCGATTGATCGGTCATGCTCCTTTTGACTAGTGAGTCAGTGTGGACGTTTTGCAGGGGGACCAAACCAATGGTTACGGATTCTAAACACAAAAAGGCGGCTGTCGCGGCTGTCGTCGGCAATGTGATGGAATGGTACGATTTTGCCGTTTATGCCTATGTGGCCAGCATCATCGCCAAGAAATTCTTTCCCGGTCAGGATGAGGTTGCCGCGCTGCTGTCGGCCTTTCTGGCTTATGGTCTGGGCTTTGTCGCCCGTCCGCTCGGCGGCATTATCATCGGCCGCTTCGGTGACACCAATGGCCGCAAGGCCGCTTTGCTGCTGACCATTTTTATGATGGCGGGCGGCACGGTGATGATCGGCCTGTTGCCGACCTATGACCAAATCGGCTTTTACGCACCCCTGTTGCTGGTTGTCGCGCGTCTGATGCAAGGCTTCTCGGCGGGTGGCGAATGGGGTACATCGACCGCCTATCTGGTGGAATGGGCTCCGAGCAACCAACGCGGCTATTATGGCAGTTTCCAGCAAATGAGCGTGGTCGCGGGCCTGTTGCTGGGTTCGGGCATCGCGGCTTTGATGAACACCATCCTGACAGCGGATGACATGCAGGGTTGGGGTTGGCGCGTGCCGTTCCTGATCGGCGGTATTCTGGGCCCGATCGGCCTCTATATGCGCCGCGCGATGGAAGAAACTCCCGCTTATGTCGCAGCCATCGAAGCCGCTCCCGAACCTGACCAGCCCTCGGGTCCGGTCCTTGCGATGCGGGCTTTCGGTTTTACCATCGTCTGGACTGTCTGCTTCTACATCCTGTTGAACTACATGCCGACATGGACCCAGAAATATCTGAAATTGTCTGCCGCGCAGGCTTTGTGGGCCAATACGATCGGTCTCTTGGTGCTGGTTGTGGCCATACCGCTGATGGGCCATCTGTCGGACAAGTTCGGCCGCAAGCCGTTGTTGCTGGCCTGCTGTGCCTGTTTCGTGGTGGTGCCGCTGCCGGTGTTTAACTTCCTGATGTCGGGTTCGGTCTCCTATATGGAACTGATCGCGGTGCAAGTGCTGTTTGCCTTGATGATCTCGATGTTCTCGGGAGCGGGTCCGGCGGCGATTTCGGAAATTTTCCCGACGCGCAGCCGCTCGACCTGGATGACCTCGGGCTATGCACTGGCCGTGGCGATCTTCGGCGGTTTCGCGCCTTTCATCGCGGTCTGGCTGATCACGACCTTCGAATCCCCTGTGGCCCATAGCTATTATCTGATGGGTTCCGCGGTGATTTCGACCGTGGTGATCTGGGGTCTGAAGGAAACAGCCTTTACGGACCTGAAATAAGCCATGCAGATCAGGTTCGACGGTCAAACCATTCTTGTCGCGGGAGCAGCCAGAGGCATTGGCAGGGCCATTGCCGAGGCTTTCGCCCGCGACGGCGGGACGGTTTTTGCCGCCGACCTGCTGGCTGACGACGTGCGCGATTATGCCGGGGCCTTCGATCGGGCCCCGGCAGTCTCCGGTCAGGGCCGGATCGAGCCGCTGGCGCTTGATGTCACCGACAAAGCCGGCCTGTCGGCCTGCATTGCCGGTATCGTGAAGCAACAGGGGCGGATCGATTGTCTGGTCTATGTGGCAGGCGGTGTGCGCGGCCAGTCCCCCAAACCGGTCGAGGAGGTCGCGGTTGAGGATTTTGCCGCGATTGTCGATGCCAATCTGACGGGTGCTTTTCTGACCGCGCAATCGGTGGTGCCGGTGATGAAACAGGCCGGCATGGGCCGCATCGTGGTGATTGCCAGCCGCGCCGGTCTTGCGCCGAGCCTGACAGGCATTCAAAGCTATGCGGCGGCCAAGCATGCGCAGGTCGGGCTGGTCAAACAGCTGGCGCAGGAATTGGGTCCGTTCGGCATTACGGTCAATGCCGTCGCCCCCGGTTTCATGGCCACCAGCCCCGATTACGTCCGGCAATGGAACTCTTATTCGGAAGACACCCGCGCCAATTTCACCAAGACCATCGCGGTGCGCCGGATGGGCCAGCCCGAAGATATTGCGGATGCCACCTTGTTTCTGGCCTCCGAACATGCGTCATTTATCACGGGCCAGACTTTGCCCGTGACAGGATCACCGCTATAATCTGATCGGATTGTTCAAGGAGAACGCCTCATGACCACAACAGCAATGGAACCTTGGCAGTGGCCGGAACCCCATTGGCGCAAGCTGGTGAATCAGGTGCGTGCGGGCCGCTCCTACCGCCCCGACGGCTGGAAAAACGGCGCGCGCTGCGCTTTCGCTTTGTCCTTCGATGCCGACCACGAAACCAATGAATTGCGCGATGGCGGCAAATCCATCGGCCGCATGGCCTGGGGCGAATACGGCACCCGCGTCGGCGTGCCGCGTATTCTCAAACTCCTGAAAAAATACGATGTGCCCGCGACCTTCTATGTCCCTGCTGTGGCGGCGATGCTGCATCCCGAGGAACAGCGGCAGGTCATCGCCGAGGGCCATGAAATCGGCATTCACGGCTGGATCCACGAATTGAATTCGGTGCTGCCTTACGAGGTCGAGCGCGATCTGATGATGCGGTCGGCCGACGAGCTGGAAAAGATCACCGGCGTCAGGGCGGTCGGCTTGCGCACGCCGTCTTGGGATTTCAGCCCCAACACGCTCAAGATCGAGAAGGATATGGGCCTGCTCTATGATTCCTCGCTGATGGCGGACGAGGATTGCTACGAATTGCTGCTCGACGGCACGCCTTCGGGGGTCATCGAATTGCCGGTGGAATGGGTGCGCGATGACGCGGTCTATTTCATGATGCACCGGTTCCAGTCCCTGCGTCCGCATACGCCGCCCGCATCGGTGCTCGATATTTTCCGGCGCGAATTCGAAGCGGCCTATGAGGAAGGCGGCATTTTCCAGCTGACCACCCATCCCCATATCATCGGCTATCGCTCGCGCATCTGGATCATCGAAGAGCTGATCCGCATGGCCAAGGCCAAGGGCGATGTCTGGTTTGCCACCCATGCCGATGTGGCCCGCTTTGCCAAGGAAAACGCGGCCTGATCAGCCGTTTGCCCTCTGCACCATCAGGCCGATGCGCCTGATGGAGGCCGGTACCGGCTCGATCAGCCGGACCGGCACACGCTCCACCAGAACGCGGGCAGCCACAGCCAGCGGCCCGCCGCCGATGATGAGCGAGGCAAGGCCGCCTCCCGCCTCGTGCACAGCCCGCAGGCAGGCCTCCTCCAACCGTTCGACCAGCAATGCCGGATCATCCGTCACGGCAACCGCATCGCCTCGGGTCAGATAAACCCCGCCAAACAACGACCCCAAGCCGAGCCATCCGGCCATTCCCGTGATGGATCCGGCCAGTTCGGGTGTGGTGGTCACCACCGCAAAGGCTCCGTATCCGGCGGCTTCCAGCATGCTGGCTTCGCCGATCCCCGTGACGGGACAATCAAGGCCTTCCCGCAAGGCCTGCAAAGCCGGATCGCCATAGGCGGCCGTGATCACCCCGTCCCAGTTTTGTGCGCGCAGTTCGGGGATCAGACCGGTCAGGACTTGGCTTGCCTGTTGCAAAGCCAAAGCATCGGTAATCATCGGCACGCCTTCGGGCGCGGTCATGGCTTCGATCTGCAGCAGGCCTGCCGCGGTCTCGCGCGCAATCGCCAGCATGCTGGCCGTGGTGGCGGCATTGGTATTGGGATTGACCAGCAAAATCCGTTTCATGCCAAGTCACGCATGGATGCAGGCGACGGCATGGTCATAGGCTCCCGTGACCAGAGACGGCACCTGCTCGCGGCAGGCTGCTGTCGTCTTGTCGCAGCGCGGCGCAAAAGCGCAACCGGGGGGCAGGGCGGTCAGGTCCGGCGGCGAGCCGGGAATGGTTTTCAACCTGTCGCCCTTTTTGGCGCGCTCGACGCGCGAAGCCAGCAGGCCTTGGGTATAGGGATGGCGCGGCGTGTGCAGAATATCGGCCACCGATCCGCTTTCGACAATGCGTCCGGCATACATCACGGCGATCTTGTCGGCGATTTCCACCGCCACCCCGATGTCATGGGTCACAAACACAATCGACAGACCCAATTCGCGCTGCAAAGCACGCAACAGCAACAGAATCTGGATTTGTACCGTCGCATCCAGTGCGGTGGTCGGTTCGTCGGCCAGCAGGACTTTGGGACGGCAGGCCAGAGCCAGCGCGATCATCGCCCGCTGGCGCATCCCGCCCGACATTTCATGCGGATAGGCATTGAGGCGGCGTTCGGGCGAGGGAATTTGCACCTTCTCGAACAGTTCGAGCGCGCGGGCATGGGCCTGTTCCGGCGTCACATTCTCGTGGCGCAAAATCGTTTCGGTGATTTGCTGGCCCAGCGTATAGACCGGATCAAGTGCCAGCATCGGCTCCTGAAAGATCATCGACACAGTGCGCCCGCGCACATCCCCGATCCCGGTTTTCGACAGCGCCATAATGTCATGGCCATCAACGATGATGCGGCCAGACACCTTCGATGTCTTTTCGGGGTGCAGGCGCAGCAACGAGCGCAGGGTCACGCTTTTGCCCGAGCCCGATTCACCGAGCAACACAAGCACCGAGCCTTTTTCCACCTCCAGCGACACATGGTCGACAGCGCGCACGGGTTTGCCGCGTCCGGTGAATGTGACAGTCAGCCCTTCGATGGAAACCAGATTGCTCATGCGCTCGCCTCCGGCATCAACATGCTTTCTATGTCCGGCACCGGCAAGGAAAGCCGCGCGGCAAGCGTATGGCCCGATTGCGGCACCAGCGCCAGACAGGCTGCCTGACTGGTGCCCGGGGCACTGGCCGTCAATGACGGCTGGATGGTCGCACAGACCGGTTCTGCCAGCTTGCAACGGGGATGGAACCGGCAGCCCGATGGCGGGTTGATCGGGTTGGGCGGATCCCCCGTCAAAGGTGCTTCGATGGTGCGTTCGGACGGGTCCATCTTCGGCATCGAGGCCAGCAGGGCGGCGGTGTAGGGATGCGAGGGTGATGCAAACACCGCTTCGCCCTCGCCCAATTCGGCGACGGTGCCCAGATACATCACCATCACCCGGTCGACCATGAACCGCACGACATTCAGATCATGCGAAATGAACATATAAGTGAGGCCGAAATCGGCTTTGAGATCCTGCAACAGATTGAGCACCTGTGCCTCGACCGATTTGTCGAGCGCGGACACTGCTTCATCCAGAATCAGCAAGCGCGGATCCAATGCCAAAGCGCGTGCGATATTGACGCGCTGGCGTTGCCCGCCCGACAATTCATGCGGATAGCGTCCGGCAAAGCGCGAGGGGTCAAGCCCGACCCGCGCCAGCAGATCATGCGCCTTGGCGCGTGCCGCCGTTTCCGCCATGCCATGGATACGCGGCCCGAAGGTGATGGAATCCTCGATTGTCAAACGCGGATTGAGCGAGGCATAGCTGTCTTGAAACACCATCTGCACCTGACGCCGGTATTCGGACAACGGCAGATCGATCCCGACCTTCTCGCCGTCGAAAATGATCTCGCCGTGATCGGGCTTGATCAGATGCATCAGCAACCGCGCGGTGGTGGATTTGCCGCAGCCGCTTTCGCCGACCACGCCGAGCGTCTCGCCTTTGCGGATATCGAAACTCACTCCGTCAACGGCACGCACCACGCCGCCGCGTCCGAAAAAGCCGCTGCCTTTGACCGGAAAATGTTTGACCAGACCGTTGATGCTCAACAGGCTTTGCGCCGGACCGCCCCTGTCGCGGGGATCGGTGGCGAGTGTATCGGGGGCGGTGCTCATGATTTGACATCCATGGCCGTGCGCAGGCCGTCTGCCAGCACGTTGAAGGCAATCGAGGTGATGAAGATCATCGCGCCGGGCAGGGCGGCGACCAGCGGTTGATTGTAGATGGCGGTGCGCAATGTGTTGAGCATCAGACCCCATTCGGGTTCGGGCGGCCGCACGCCGAGCCCCAGAAAAGACAGGCCGGACGCCAAAATCATCGACACCGAAACAAGCCCCGTTGCATAGACGAAAATCGGACCCAACACATTGCCCAAAACATGCACGCGGATGATGGTAAAGGCACCGGCACCCGAAGCGCGGGCCGCATCGATATAATCGAGCGAGCGCACTTGCGTGGTCACGCTTTCGGCCACACGCGCTATCGGCGGGATAAACACCAGTGTGATCGACACCAGCGCATTGGTCAGCCCCGCCCCCAATGCACCCGACAGCGCGACCGCCAGCAGCACGGACGGAAAAGCATAGAACACATCAATGGTCCGCATGATCAGCGTATTGGTCAGCCCGCCGACATAACCCGCAGTAATGCCGAGGGCAGACCCGATGATGAAGGCAATCGGTACAGGCGTGAGCCCCATCAGCAAGGAAAGCCGCGCCCCGTAAATCAGGCGGGACAGCATATCGCGGCCCAACTCGTCGGCTCCCAGCGGAAAGCCCGGCGTGCCGATCGGTTTCAGGCGGCGCAGCATCGCGCTTTTGAACGGATCGGCAGGCGCGATCGAAGAGGCAAACACCGCCATCAGGATCAGCGCGACAATCACAAACAGGGCGGTCATCGCCACCGGATCACGCGAGACGCGCCGCACCACGCCGCTCCAATAGCCGGGCGAACGGGCAATCGGCGTCAGCACGGGCGAGGTTGAGACCTGTAAAATACTCATCGAACGGGCTCCCCTCTCAACTGCGCTGGACGCGCGGATCAATGGCCGATTGCACGACATCGACCGTGAGGTTCAAAAACACAAAGAACAAAGCCAGCACCAGAATGGTTCCCTGCAGCAAAGGCAGATCACGCTGGAAAATCGCGGCATTGAGCAAAAAACCCGTGCCGGGCCAAGAAAATACCGTTTCGATCAGGATCGATCCGCCCAGCAGATAGCCCAGTTGCAGGCCCATCACGGCAAAGGCGGTCGGGGCGGCATTTTTCAGGACATGGCGGAACACACCGCGCTCGGTCAGGCCTTTGGCAGCCAAGGCTTGCACAAAATCCTGTGTCAGGATTTCGCCCACCAGAGCGCGCACGCTGCGGGCGATAATCCCCATCGGAATCACCGACATGGTTACCGCAGGCAGCACCAGAAAGCGCAGATAATTCCACTCGAACGAACGATTGCCAGAGCCGTCCGGCCCGCCGCCGGTGGCAGGCAGCCAGCCAAGCTGCACGGAGAAGATGATCACAAGTACCATGCCGAGCCAGTAATGGGGCACCGAGACGCCGAGGCTGGAGATCAGCGAGGCCGCGCGATCAATCCATGTGCCCTGATAATAGCCCGCGACAATGCCGAGCAGACTGCCGAGCACAAAGCCGATCAGCGTGGCGGCGGCGGCAATGACAAGGGAATTGGTGACGGCGTTGAACACTTCGCTGATCACCGGACGCCCGGTGGCAATCGATTGGCCGAGATCGCCGTGCAGCACGCGCCAGATCCATAAGCCATATTGAACCGGCAGCGGCTTGTCGAAGCCATAGAGCGTGCGCATTTGCGCCTGCAATTCGGCCGAGGCATCGGTGGGCAGCACGGCCGTCAGCGGATCACCGGGGGCCAGATGCACCAGCAGAAAGCAGACAAGGCTGACGCCGATGGCCACAGGCACGGTCAGGATGAAACGCTTCAGCGTGTAAAACAGCATGGGTATCCCCGACAGTTTTTTGTGACGATTTCTGATGATCGAACTGGGGTGGCCGGCCCGCGCCAAAAATCGGCGCGGGCCTGTTTCTCAAAGGTGTCGTGCTTATTTGTCCATCGAGATCGAGGAGAAATCCTGGAACCAGTTTTGGGCCTGGATAAAGCCTTTGACCTTCTTGCTCATGGCGCGCGGATTGACATCATGCGTGACCATCAGGAACAAAGCGTCATCGACATATTTCTCGTGGATCTTCTCCAGAATGGCTGTCTGTCCGGCCTTGTCGAACGTGTTGCGGACCTGGGCGAACAGCTTGTCCATGTCGGGGTCGCAATAATAACCCCAATTGGTTCCGGCAGGCGGAGCCAGATCACATTGCAGGTGGCGGATGAAACCGGTGAAGGGATCCTGAATGAAATAGGTATAGTTCATGCCCGTTGCGCCACGCGCACTTTCATGCTTGGCACCCGCACGCCAGATATTGATCAGCGTGTTCCACTCCACCACTTCGAAGTCGATCATGATGCCGATTTCAGCCAGATTTTGCTGGACGAATTCGTTCATCGGCAAAGGCTGCATCTGGCCGGAACCCGAAGCCGAGATCAGGATCTTTGTCTTGAGCGGCTTGCCGGGGCCGTAACCCGCTTCGGCCATCAGCTTTTTGGCTTCCGCGACATTGTGCGAGAGTTTGAACTTGGGTGTGCCGAACCACTGGTGGCCGGGCGGGAAGAAGCCCTGGGCGGGGATCATCATGCCGCTGAGCAATTCCTTCAGACCCTCGCGGTCCACCGCCAGATTGGCGGCTTTGCGGACGCGGATATCATTCCACGGCGAACCTTCGATACGCGAGAGATGCCATGTCCAGTTGTGCGGGTAGGAATTGGTGATGATGTCAAATCCGGCCTGCTTGAGCGAGGGAATGGCATCGGGCGTCGGGGATTCGATCCAGTCGACCTGACCCGAACGCAAGGCGGCGACGCGGGCATTGGCTTCGGGCAGCGGAATCAGCACCATCTTGTCGAGCTTGGGGACGCGGGCCTTTTCCCAGTAATCGGCATTGGGGACCATTTCGACGCGCTCGCGCGGAACAAAATTGGTGATCTTCCACGGGCCGGTTCCCGACGGGCTTTTGGCCACCGCATCCCAGCTCTTGCCCTGCTTTTCCCAATTGGCGGGGGACGAAATCATGATCCATGCGAGCTGGTAAGGCAAAGTCGCATCGGGATTTTTGGTCGTGATTTCAAGTGTCAGCGCATCAATCGCCCGATAGGTCGCTACCGCAGGAATACGCGAACGGCCTTGGGCCGACTGGCGCGGATCGAATTGCGGGGATTCTTTGACCAGCAATTTGTCGAGGTTCCAGACAATCGCCTCGGCGGTCAGCAGGCTGCCGTCATGGAATTTCACGCCATCGCGCAGTTTGAAAATCCACTTGGTCTTGTCGGTCGCATCCACGCCCCACGAGACCGCAAGGCCGGGGACCAGATCGGATGGTTTGGTCGCACTGGTCAGATCCCAGTTGACCAGAGCATCATAGGCGGTGAAGCCCAGAAAGCGTTGGCCCTCGCCGCCATTATCGGTCTGGCCTGTGGTCAGCGGAATGTCGGATGCCGTCATGCCGATCCGCAAAGTGCCTTGCGCCCAAGTGGCGGTGGTCGAGGCCAGCATCATCATGGCGGTCAGGCAGGTGGCTAATTTCAACTTACTCATCGTGGTCCCTCCTATGGTCTGAAGGGGGTAACGCAAGAAGCCTGCCAAAGCCGGAAAAGTCGGGTTTCAACTCAAAAACAGAGGCGGTATAATCGGAAATTCCGTTGTTTTCTTTGAATAATAATCGAAT
>CAIYZJ010000056.1 GCA_903930675.1 uncultured Hyphomicrobiales bacterium | reverse complement strand
GTCTATGAATGGAATTATGCCGGTCAGATGATGGCGATCAGGCTGGCCGAGGTGGAAGGTGCCACCGATCGGGCGCGGCTGGAATCCGATCTGTTTTCCTCCCGTTTCCTGATCAAACGGCCTTTGCTGCAAGCCTTGGAACCCGATACCCAAGGCCCGCCGGTGCTGCTGATCGACGAGCTGGACCGGACAGACGAGGCATTCGAGGCGTTTTTGCTGGAAATTCTGTCGGATTATCAAGTCTCTGTGCCCGAATTCGGCACGGTGAAGGCCGAACATCCGCCGATTGTGATTGTCACCTCCAACCGCACGCGTGAAATCCACGATGCGCTGAAGCGGCGTTGTCTCTATCACTGGGTGGATTATCCCGATGCCGAACGCGAATTGGCCATTCTCAAAGCCAAAGCGCCGCAGGCTCCCGAGGCTTTGACCAGGCAGATTGTCGGCTTCGTGCAGGCCCTGCGCAAACAGGATCTGTTCAAGGTGCCGGGCGTGGCCGAAGCACTGGATTGGGCCTCGGCACTGGTCGAACTCGATGCGGTCGCGCTTGATCCCAAGCTGGTCTCCGACACGCTGGGCGTGCTGCTGAAGTATCAGGACGACATCCAGAAAATGCAGGGCTCGGACATTGCCAAAATGTTGAGCGAAATCGGCAAGGGATAGGTCCAGCCGATGTCGGGCCGTCTCGCAGACAATATCACCTATTTTGCCCGTGCCTTGCGCGAGGCGGGGATGCGGCTGGGGCCGGGGTCTGTGCTGGATGCGGTCGCAGCCCTCGATGTGGCTGCTCCGCAGACAAAAACCGATTTTTATTGGGTTCTTCACTCGGTTTTTGTAAAAAAACACGAAGATTCCGGACTTTTCGAACAGGCTTTTGCGATCTTTTTCCGCCGCCGCGCCTTCATCGACAAGCTGATCGCCACCATGTCGCCGCGCGCGCCTGCCAAGCCCGATGATCCCGACCGCAAGCCCGATGCGGGGGCGTTGCGGGTGGCCGAGGCCCTGTTGCCCAAAGCCAAAAATGACGAGCCACCCGAGGAAGAGAAACAGGAAATCTCGGCGCGACTGACAATGTCCGACCGTGAAATCCTGCAATCGCGTGATTTCGCGCAGATGACCGCCGCTGAAATTCTCAAAGCCAAACAGTTGATCGACCGGATGGTCCTGCCCGATGACCGCGTACGGGCGCGCCGCTTCGTGCCTGTCAACAAAGGCGGGGTGATCGACCCGCGCCGCACCTTGCGCAATTCGCTCAGGGCAGGCGGGGCGGTGATTGATCTGGCCTTCCGCGACCATTCGCAACGGCATCCGCCGATTGTCGCTTTATGCGACATTTCCGGTTCCATGGCCGAATATGCGCCGCTTTTTCTGCATTTTTTGCATGCTTTGACCGATAAACGCCGTCGGGTTGAAACATTTCTGTTCGGTACACGGCTGACCAATGTCACCCGCTCACTGCGTAAACGCGATCCCGACGAGGCTCTGGCCTTGTGCGGGGCGCAGGTCGAGGATTGGTCGGGCGGCACCCGCATCGGTGCCAGCCTGCATCGCTTCAACCGCGATTGGTCCCGCCGCGTGCTCGGGCAGGGGGCGGTGGTGCTGTTGTTCACGGATGGGTTGGAGCGCGACGACCTCGACAGTCTGAAGGCCGAAATGGGTCGGTTGCACCGCTCGTCGCGCCGTCTGGTCTGGGTCAATCCTCTGCTGCGTTTCGGCGGGTTCGAGGCCAAGGCGCAAGGGATCCGGACCATGCTGCCGCTGGTCGATGATTTCCGGCCGATCCATTCGCTGGCGGCGATGGCCGATCTGGTCAAAGTCCTGTCGGAAGAGCCTTCGCGCCGGCATGATCCGAAAACATGGTTGAAATTGGCGGGTTGAACGCGATTTTTATGGTTTTTCGACAAATTCGGCCTATCTTATCGGAATAATCATGGGAGTGCGTGATGGCATTGGCGAGTGACAGCGACATTCTTGAACAGGCCGAGGCGTGGCATCGCGCCGGCCGGGGCGTGGCGATTGCCACCGTGGTCGAAACATGGGGCTCGGCCCCGCGCCCCATAGGCAGTCATCTGGTGATCGACGAAGAAGGGCACTTTTTGGGTTCCGTCTCGGGCGGATGTGTCGAAGGGGCCGTGGTCAGCGAGGCGATGGATGTGATCGGCTCCGGCACGCCGCGCCTGCTCGAATTCGGCGTGGCGGATGAAACCGCATGGCAGGTCGGCCTGTCCTGCGGCGGCAAGATTGCCGTCTATGTCGAAAAGGTCGTGTCATGAAAGCGGCATATTTGCAGGCTTTGAATGTCGAGCGCGCCGCGCGGCGTGCCTGCGTGCTGGTGACCGATCTGGCGCAAGGCGCACAGCGTCTTGTGCTGGCGGACCAGATCGCCGCAGACCCGCTGCATGAGGAGATTGATACCGCGTTGCGGATGGGTAAAAGCGGCATGGTCGAGCATGGGACGGGCCGGTTTTTTCTGACCGTTCAGGCGCCCCCCTTGCGGATTGTGGTGGTGGGGGCCGTGCATGTGTCGCAAGCGCTGGCCTCGATGGCGCATTTGTTGGGACATCGGGTGATTGTGGTTGATCCGCGCACCGCCTTTGCCTCCAAAGAGCGCTTTCCCGATGCCGATCTCATGGCCCAATGGCCCGACGAGGCCCTGCCTGTGGTGGGAATCGACCGTTACACCGCTTTTGTCGCGCTGACCCATGATCCCAAGATCGATGATCCCGGTCTGGCGGCGGCTTTGCAATCGGATTGCTTCTATGTCGGGGCTTTGGGATCACGAAAAACCCATGCCAAGCGGCTGGACCGTTTGGCCGCAGCCGGATTCGGGCCGCACCAGTTGGCCCGCATCCATGCACCGATCGGTCTCGATATCGGGGCGGTCAGTCCGGCGGAAATTGCTCTGTCGATCATGGCCGAAATCACCGCCGCGCAACGCAAAAAGCCCGAACGCCCCACAGGTTCGTGATGATATTTGCCGATGTTCCCTTGTTGCAAGCCGAAGGGGCGATTGCCGCCCATTCCATCCGGCTGGGTGATCTTGTCATCAAAAAAGGCGTGGTGCTGACGGCCCAGCATGTGAAGGGCCTTGCAGAACTGGCGATTGACAGCGTCACCATTGCGCGGCTCGAAGCCGATGATACCGACGAGAACACGGCGGCCGCGCGGCTGGCCCAAGCCTTGTTGGGCGACAATGTCATGGCGCATGGCCCTGCCACGGGGCGCGCCAATCTGTTTGCCACCTGTGATGGCCTGTTGCAGGTCGATGCCGCCCGAATTGATGCCATGAATATGGTCGACGAAGCCCTGACGGTTGCGACCTTGCCCCGTTGGCGGGTGGTGCAGCGCGGCGAGATGATCGCGACTGTGAAAATCATCCCGTTTGCTGTGCCCACAGCTTTACTGGAACGCAGTTTTGCTGCTGCGGGAACGGCTTCGCCCGTGTCGGTTGCGGCATTCAGACCCTTGCGTGTCGGCCTGATCGCGACCAGTCTGCCCGGGCTGAAACCTGCCGTGATCCGCAAAACCTCCGATGTGCTGGTCAAACGCTTGCAGACGGGGCAGGCCAGTCTGGTCAGCGAAGTGCTGGTGCCGCATAAAAGCAAGGATGTCGCCGAGGCGATGGCCAGCATGGGCGGCGATGTCGATCTGCTGGTGTTATTCGGCGCATCTGCGATGACCGACCGGCGCGATGTGTTGCCGATGGCGATCGAGCAGGCGGGCGGCACGATCATCCATTTCGGCATGCCGGTTGATCCGGGCAATTTGTTGCTGCTGGGCCGGTGGACGCGGCCCGATGGCCGGACCATTCCGGTGATCGGCGCGCCCGGTTGTGCGCGCAGCCCGAAAGAGAACGGTTTCGACTGGGTGCTGCAACGGTTCATGGCGGGGCTTGATGTGACCCGCGAGGATATGATGCGGATGGGGCATGGCGGCTTGTTGATGGAGATTGTCCAGCGCGGCCAGTTGCGCGCCGATCTGGGCGCGGTCGAATGAATTGGGCGGCCGTGATCCTGGCGGCGGGGCGGTCCAGCCGGATGGGGTCTTCTCATAAATTACTTGAAGAATTATGCGGTAAGCCGCTGATTAATCATGTGATTGATTCAGCAATCGGCATGCATCTTTCTCCTGTTTTGCTGGTGACGGGGTATCGGCGGGACGATGTGATGGCTTTGGCCCCTGCGCAAGGCGTGCAAGAGGTGTTCAACCCCGATTTTGCATCGGGCATGATGGCTTCGGTGCGTTGCGGCTTGCGCGCGGTCCCCGAGACTTGCGAAGGGGCCGTGATGCTGTTGGGTGATATGCCGATGATTACGGCTCAACATATCCAGACAACCATCGGTGCTTTGCAAGCCCGTCCCGACTGTTTGGCGGCCGTGCCCGTCTATCATGGGCAATGGGGGCATCCGGTGGTGATGCGGCGCGGATTGTTCGGTTCTGTGATGGATCTCTCGGGCGATCAAGGGGCGCGTGCGGTGCTCAAAGCCCATCGCGAACGGGTTGTCGAAGTGCCGATGGATGATCCCGCCATTCTGCTGGATCTGGATACACCGGAAGAACTGGCCCTTGCCAGACAAAACGGGGCTAGACCGGTCAAAGCCTGACTCTAGCGGGGTGGCGCGCTGTGTTTGCCGGCGCGGCAGCGGTCCGAACAAAACCTCACCTCGTCCCAAACACGCGCCCATTTTTTTCGCCATGCGAAGGGCAGGCCGCAGGTCTGGCATGGTTTGGTCGGTAAATCGGCTTTTTTGCGCATTTTTGCCATGTCATGCCCCGAGGTTGTTCCGATCCAAATGCGGCTTGTACACGTAGTATACGCACAGCAGGCGTCAGGAGATGTGTGGTATGGCTCGCAATCATGTGATTTTTGGTGGTTATGGCGGCGTTGGTTTGGCCATTGCTAAGCGTTTGGTGGCGGCTGGTGATCATGTCCATCTGGTCGGACGCGACCAGACCCGTTTGCAGGCTGCAGCGGCCTCGCTGGGGGCTACCGGCAGTCTGTGCGATGTGCTGGTGCCCGAACAGATTACGCAAGCGCTGGGCGAGGCGCAAAGCCACGGTCCGATCCATAGCCTGTGCTATGCCGTAGGCACGATCAATCTGAAGCCGTTGGGCCGTCTGGCTGTTGCGGATTTCGAGCAGGATTTTCGCGTCAATGCGCTGGGGGCCGCGTTGGCCATTCAGGCGGCGGTGGCGGGCTTGAAGGCATCAGAGGGTATTTCATCGGTTTTGCTGTTTTCATCGGTGGCGGTGGCGCAAGGATTTCCGGCCCATGCCTCGATTGCCATGGCCAAAGGCGCGGTTGAAGCGCTGACCCGTTCGCTGGCCACAGAACTGGCCCCGAAAATCCGCGTCAATTGCATCGCCCCGTCTTTGACCCGCACCCCGTTGGCGGCAGGCCTGACGGGCAACGAGGCGATGGCCACGGCCATTGCGGGCATGCATGCCAGCCAGCGTCTGGGCGAGGTGGACGACATCGCGCCGCTGGCCTGTCTGTTGCTGGGCGAGGAATCGGGCTGGATGACCGGTCAGGTGATCGGCGTCGACGGGGGCCGTTCCACCCTGCGCGTCAAAGGTTGATTGATCGGCCTAGAAACGGCGCGAGGCCATGATGGCGGTGTAAAGGCCTTGATGGCCAAGGCTGTCGCTCTCATAGCCAAGAGCCAGATGATAGTCGCTGCCCATCATTTTGATGCCACCGAGTGTTGTGCCCAGACGCTGTCGCTGGAAGTTGCGGTCCCGATAAAGGGTGACTTCGGGGCCGATCATCATCTCCTTATCAAAGGGCAGCATGACAGAGCTTTTATAGGTGGCTCCATGCCGCAATGCATCGACATCGAGTTGCAGGGATAAAACAAACCCATTTTTCCAGCGCTCGATCATCGTGCCCGACAGTGTGGCCGTCTGGCTTTGTTCGTAAAGGATGGTTTTGGCCTGATTGCTGCGTTGGCTCCATTGCCTGCCTGCCGACAGAGCAAAATAGCTGTCAGCTTGCACCATCTCCCAGCCGAGAGTGAAGGCATTCAGTGTGTTGCGATCCCGATTGGCGGTGAATGTGGCGTTCAGATCATCCTGCGCCCGATGCGGCGTCTCAATGATGCCGCGCTTGGCCATGACAAAGCCGCCGCCATACTCCTCGTCCCCGCGCATGGACAGTTTGAGGCTGCTGGTCAAAAGCCGTTGGGCAGGAGAGGTTTCGAACTGGTTGATGATCATCAGCGCATCATCCTTGACCCCGCGCGCGCTCAACACGGCATTGGTTTGTGGCGCGCACAGCGCAAAGCCGCCGACCATTTCGCACGCCTGCACCGCAGGCCAGCACAACAGGGCCGTTACCAGACCAAGCACCAGCGATATGTCAGGCTTCAGCCCACTCCGCATCCCAATCATCCGAATCGGCCGCTCAGTCGGGCGAAACCGGATTGTGCTGCAGGCAGAGCGCGCCGACCCTGTCGGAAGTGACAGGGGCTTAGATGAACCCCATGCCTTTCAGGCTGGCATGGCCGTTGCGCCCGACAATGATGTGATCATGCAGCAAAATGCCCAAGGGCTTTGAGATGTCGGCAATCTCGCGGGTCATCGCAATATCGGCTTGCGAGGGGGTAGGGTCGCCCGAAGGATGATTATGGACAAGGATCAGGGCAGAGGCGTTCAATTCCAGCGCCCGCCGCACCACCTCGCGCGGATAGACGGGGGTGTGGTCGACCGTGCCGGTTTGTTGCAACTCGTCGGCCAGCAAACCGTTGCGCTTGTCGAGAAACAGGATGCGGAACTGTTCGACCTCAGCAAAGGCCATCGCCGCACGGCAATATTCGATCACCGAGGACCACGAAGACAGCACTTCGCGCTTGGTGACCGCCCCTTTGGCCAGCGTCAGGCCTGCTGCTTCGATGATTTTGATGTCGAGCGCAGTCTGTTCGCCCAGACCTTTGACAGACAACAAGCGAGGCATCGGTGCACCGATCACCTCGGCAACCGAACCGAATTGGCTGATCAGCAATTTGGCGAGCGGTTTGACATCGCGCTGCGGAATGGAGCGGAATAAAACCAATTCGAGCAATTCGTAATCTTGCAACCCGTCTGCACCCACGCGTGCAAAGCGTTCTCTCAACCTCTGGCGGTGGCCGTGGCGGTGGTCCTCCTCGCTCTGGTCTTGGGGGCGGGGAGGAACATCGGTCATGGCAAAGTCTTTCAGCGTTCGGGCAGGCCGGGTTGGAAGCCTTCGAGGCCGCGCGGGGAATAGGTGAAGACTTCGCAACCGGTCTCGGTGACGCCCAGCGTGTGTTCGAATTGGGCCGAAAGCGAGCGGTCGCGGGTGACGGCAGTCCAGCCGTCATTGAGCACTTTGACTTGTGGCCGGCCCAGATTGATCATCGGTTCGATGGTGAAGAACATGCCGGGTTTCAGCGCCACGCCTTCGCCCGGGCTGCCGTAATGCAGGATATTGGGCTCGTCATGGAACAATTGCCCCAGACCATGCCCGCAGAAATCGCGGACCACCGAGCAACGCTCGCCTTCGGCATAGCTCTGGATCGCATAGCCGATATCGCCGGTTGTCGCGCCCGGCTTGACCGCCGCAATGCCGCGCACCAGTGATTCATAGGTGACTTCCACCAGCCGTTCGGCGCGACGCGGCAGGGCTCCCACCGCATACATCCGGCTGGAATCGCCATGCCAGCCATCGACAATCAGCGTGACATCGACATTGATGATGTCGCCTTCGCGCAAGGCCTTGTCATTGGGGATGCCGTGGCAGACGACATGATTGACCGAGGTGCAGATGGCACGGCGATAGCCGCGATACATCAGGGGCGCTGGATAGGCCCCGTGATCCATCGCGAACTGGAAGCACAGGCTGTCGAGATCGTCGGTCGTCACACCGGGGCGCACCGCATCATAGACCAGATCGAGCGCCTCGGCGGCCAGACGGCCGGCCTTGCGCATGCCTTCGAAGGCTTGCGGGCCGTGGATCTTGATTTTGCCCGGCTGGCGACGCTGGGATGAGTGGGCTTCAATAAAGGTCATAATTGTCATTGGTTCAAACGGCGGCCAAAGGCAAGCCTGTTGTGTCGTTTCATGTGACGATTTTGGTTGATGACAGGGTGTCTTACCCGCCATCGGGCTTGAGAATAAGCGTTCAAGCTGATCTATTCCAGCCCCGAAAGCGAGGCAAATTATGTCAGACACATCCCTTGTAACCGCGGCCATTCTGGTGATCGGCGACGAAATTCTCTCCGGTCGCACCAAAGACAAGAATATCGGCTATATCGCCGAATATCTCACCGCCGTGGGGATCGATCTGCGCGAGGTGCGGATTGTGCCGGATGACGAGGAGGAAATCGTTACCGCCGTAAGGGTTTTGTCAGGGCGCTATACCTATCTGTTCACCACCGGAGGCATCGGGCCGACCCATGACGACATCACCGCCGATTGCATCGCCAAGGCCGCCGGTGTCGGGATCGACCACGATCCGCGGGCGGTCGCCATGCTGCGCGAGCGTTTCCCCAATCCCGCCGATCTCAACGAGGCCCGCTTGCGCATGGCCCGTATTCCGCTCGGGGCCGAGCTGATCGACAACCCGATCTCGCGCGCGCCCGGCTTTATGCTGGGCAATATCATCGTGATGGCGGGCGTGCCGTCGATCATGCAGGCGATGTTCGAGAATGTGTTGCCGCGTCTGAAAACCGGCACGAAACTGCAGGCCTTGTCGCTTGATTCCGGCGGACGCCCCGAAGGTGCCTATGCCAGCGGCCTCGGTGCCGTGCAAAAGGCGTTCGAGGGCGTCATTATCGGATCTTATCCGAGTTTCGACGGCAAACGCTTCCAGAACCAGATTGTCGTGCGCGCCCGCGACGGGGAGCTCTTGAAGGCCGCATCCGCTGCGGTCCAGGAGATGCTCGACAGCTTGCCGCCGCAAGCCTGATCATTATAAGAGATTTGTGATTTCAAACCTGCTCGTTTCAGAGGACCCCGCCATGGCCAATCTTGCTAATCCCAAAGCTTTTCCGGTCTCGTGGGACCAGTTCCATCGCGATGCGCGGGCTCTGGCGTGGCGGCTGGCGGGGGCGGGTCCGTTTTCGGCTTTGGTCTGCATCACCCGCGGCGGGTTGGTGCCTGCAGCGATCGTGGCGCGCGAACTGGAATTGCGGATGATCGAAACCATCTGCATTGCCAGCTATCACGATTACAAATCCCAAGGCGAATTGCAGGTGCTCAAGCCGATCACCGAGCAAATCCTGTCGATGTCGCCCGATGGCAGCGGCATTCTGGTGATCGATGATCTGGTCGATACCGGCAAAACCGCCAAAATCGTCCGCGATATGCTGCCCAAGGCCCATATTGCAACGGTCTATGCCAAGCCTGCGGGCCGTCCGCTGGTTGATACATTTGTCACCGAAGTGTCGCAGGATACCTGGATCTACTTCCCGTGGGACATGGGCCTGTCCTATCAGGAACCGATTGCCAACGTGCCTTCGAATTGATCTCAGCCGTTTATTTTTGATTTTTTGCATTTTCCCTTTGCAGTGCTTCGGGAAATGACTAACTTTGATCTCATACAATAGTATAAGGGCTCAAAAAAATGCCTGATTTGAGGGTGGAACAGACATTATTCGGCGCTTTGTTGGGAGCGCGGGATCAATTCGGCGGCAAGACGCTGGCGATCGAAGACGCCGAACGCTCGCCTTTGAGCTATGACCGCCTGATCCTCGGCGCTCTGGTGCTCGGCAAGGCGTTTGCGCGCGAGACGGAGCGGGGGGAAACCGTCGGGTTGCTGCTGCCCAGCGTCAATGCCGCCGCTGTATCCATTTTCGGCCTCTCGGCCTATGGGCGGGTGGCGTCCCCCCTGAATTTTACCGCAGGGCTCAAAAACCTGCGTTCGGCGGTCAATTCGGCCGAAATCACCACCATCATCACCTCCTATAAATTCATCGAACTCGCCAAGCTGGACGAGGTTGTGGCCGGCCTGTCCGAGAGCGGAAAAATCCGTTTCCTCTATCTCGAAGATGTGCGCAAAGGGTTGACCTCCCTCGATAAAATTACAGGCGTGCTCAAGGCGCAACTGGCGCGCTTGTATCATGACCGGCACGCGCTGGGTGCGGATGAGGCGGCGGTGGTGCTCTATACGTCGGGCTCGGAAGGCGAGCCCAAGGGCGTGGTGCTGACCAATGCCAATCTGATCGCCAATGTCGATCAGGTGCGCAAGCATATGGGGCCAACGCTGGCGGAAGGACAAATCCTGCTGAATCCCTTGCCGATTTTCCATTCCTACGGGCTGTTGGGCGGCTTGTTGCTGGGGCTTTATACCGGCATGCGGATTGTGATGTTCCCGAGCCCGATCCAGTACCGGCAAGTCGCCAAGCTGGTGCGCGAAACCAAGGCAACGATTTTGCTCGGCACCGACACCTTCCTCCAAGGCTGGTGGCGGGCGGGGGATGCGGGCGATTTCGACACGGTGAAATATGTCGTGGCGGGCGCGGAACGGGTGAAAGACGAAACCCGCCGCATGTGGTCGGCCGCAGGTACGATCCTGCTGGAAGGCTATGGCGTGACCGAATGTGCGCCGGTGGTCTCGCTCAACACCATCGAGGACAACCGTCCCGGAACCGTGGGCCGCATGGTGCCCGAGCAGGAATACCGGCTTGATCCGGTCGAAGGCATTACAGAGGGCGGCCGCCTGTTCATCCGCGGCCCCAATGTGATGGCTGGCTATATCTATTCGACAGAGCCGGGTGTGCTGGTGCCGCCCGAAGGCGGCTGGCATGATACCGGCGATATTGTGACGGTGGATCAGGACGGTTTCATCACCATCAAGGGCCGCGCCAAGCGCTTTGCCAAGATCGGCGGCGAGATGATCTCGCTCGGCGCGGTCGAAAGCCTCGCCGCCAGCCTCTGGCCCGATGCCACCCATGTGGCGGTGACCCTGCCGGATCCCAAAAAGGGCGAGCAGATCATTCTGGTCTCGGACATGGCAAGTGCGGACCGCATGGCCCTGCTGGCCCATGCCCAGCAACAGGGCTACCCCGAATTATGGGTGCCGCGCGCGATATTGGTGACCCAATCCATCCCGATCCTCGGCTCCGGCAAAATCGACGTTGTGGCGACGCTTGAACTCGTCCGCTCGATGCGGTCGATGTTGAGTTGATAAGTCAAGGATCAATCAGGTTTTTGACGCAAAACTGGTGCCGGTGGCGGGAATCGAACCCGCACTGTAACGATTTTAAGTCGTCTACCTCTACCGTTGGGTTACACCGGCACAACAGCATCCGGCCAAACGAGGCCATCTCTCTTGGCTAGCTTGCCGGGGGTGAATCGGCAAGTCCCATCTGTGCACAAGTCCCGCCTGCGCCATCTCCTGCGATTCTGTCCCGCGATCCTGTAACGCGATCCTGTCCGTTCCGATCCCTTGTGTGGATGATCCGGCGCAGGCTGCGGCGTGGTTTGCTTGCCGTGTGTCGGTATCGGATGATGAGCAAGAAAAACCCGCCCAAGAAAAACCCGCCCAAGAAAAACCCGCCCAAGAAAAACCCGCCAATGCAGGGCATGGCGGGTTTGATTGTGTGTGGCTTTGACCGGAGGCTTTCCGGCCTCCGGCAAAGACGGCTCAGGAGCAGCCGGTGGTGGAGCCGCAGGTGTCGCATTTCAGGCAGGTGCCGTTGCGGACCAGCGTGAAATTGGCGCATTCGGGGCAGCTTTCGCCGACATAGCCCTTCATGCGGGCTTCCGTGCGCTTGTCCATGCCGCCGCCAGAGGCTTTGGCTGCTGCCGCCTTGGATGACGGGGCTGCAAAGCCCAAAGCCGACAATTCGGCCTCGCCGACCAGCGTTTCACTCAGGGCGTCGGGATCACCCTTCAACGCGGTGGCGCCGATGCTGACATAGCCCGAAGCCGAGGACGACGATCCGTCTGCCGCACGCGCCTCGAACGACACGCCGCCTTCGATCGACATCAGATTGGTGGGCTTGCCGCGCACCAGACCCTTGGAGACGACACGGTTGGCATTGTAGGACGCCGGCGCCTTGCCCTCGTCCTCGCCCTTGCCGATGGTGTCGAAGCCGATGGCATCGGGGGAGACATGGGCCAGATCGTTGCGGCCGAGATAGGAGATCGCCAATTCACGGAACACGTAATCGAGCACCGAGGTGGCGTTCTTGATCGCGTCATTGCCCTGCACAAAGCCGGCCGGCTCGAAGCGGGTAAAGGTGAAGGCTTCGACGAACTCTTCCAAAGGCACGCCATATTGCAGGCCGAGCGAGATCGCGATGGCGAAATTGTTCATCAGCGAGCGGAAGGCCGCGCCTTCCTTGTGCATGTCGATGAAGATTTCGCCGATGCGGCCATCCTCGTATTCGCCGGTGCGCAGATAGACCTTGTGGCCGCCGACAACCGCTTTCTGGGTGTAGCCCTTGCGGCGGTCGGGCAGGCGGTCGCGGTCACGCACCCGTTCGATGCGCTCGACAACCCGTTCGACGATCTTTTCCGCCATGGCGGCAGCACGCGCCGCATTGGGCTGTGCAACCAGTGC
>CAIYZJ010000055.1 GCA_903930675.1 uncultured Hyphomicrobiales bacterium | reverse complement strand
TCCCATGGCTGCATAATGGCTTGCGCTGCTTGGTTGCTCTCATGAATGGAAGCCGCCAAAGCACTTGTGGCAGCGGTATCGGCCAACACCTCTTGGGCAATCTTGCGGGCCTGCTCCAGCAGGTCTTTCGGCACAGACATGAATTGCGCGCCGTTGCGGGCAATTCCCGCCAGGGCTTGCGCTTGCAGCATCTGCGCCTCGGCCAGCGCACAGGCATGTTCGGCCAGACAGGCGTTGTCGACCACGGCCTGCAGATCGGCCGGCAGGACCTGCCAAACGGCCTGCGACATCAGCAATTCCGACGCGCCATTGGGCTTGTTGAAACCCGGCATCAAGACATAGGGGGCAATGCGCGACAGGCCGAGATCGGCGTCATTCATCGGCCCCAACAATTCCACCGCATCAATGGTGCTGCGCTCCAAAGCCGGATAGACATCACCGGGCGGGATCGCCTGTGGCACGGCCCCCAAACGGCGGTAGACCTCGCCGCCAAGTCCCGTCACCCGCAAACGCAAACCCTTAATATCTTCAATGCTTTGCAGCGGCTTTCGAAACCACCCCCCCAAGGAAGGGCCGGTATTGCCGCCCAAAAACGGCTTGACACCGTGTTCGGCATAAAGCCGGTCCCACAGCGCTTTGCCGCCACCGGCTTCCAGCCAGGCTTGCGAGCCGACCGGCCCCATGCCGAACGGCACGGTGGTGAAAAACACCGCCGCAGGAATTTTGCCCGCGGCGAAAAACGAGGCCGTGTGCCCCAGATCAACCGTGCCATTGGCAACCGCATCGAACACCGCAAAGGCCGGAACAATCTCGCCCGCCGAGAACACATCGATCTTGATGCGGCCCTGACTCATCCCTTCGATCCGTTGGGCAAGGCGGCGGGCCGAATCCGCCGGACCCACCAGATTTTTGGGCCAAGACGTGGCCATGCGCCAACGGATCTGGCTTTGCGCCTGCACCGGCGGAGCCGCAAGTGTCACGGCCCCCGCCCCTGTGGCAGCACTCAACAGATGACGTCTCGAAATCATTCCGGTCTTTCCCATTATTCAGCGGCATCCAGTGCGCGGTTGGACGATCCGACTTCGACAGGGCGGTAAATCTCGCCGCCTGTCTCGCGGAAGGTTTTGGCCATGGCTTCCATTCCGGCGGCAGCCTCGCGCACATCCTGCGAGATTTTCATCGAGCAGAATTTGGGTCCGCACATCGAGCAGAAATGCGCCACTTTGGCGCCTTCCGCCGGAAGTGTTTCGTCGTGATAGAGACGGGCGGTGTCGGGATCAAGCCCCAGATTGAACTGGTCATGCCAGCGGAACTCGAAGCGTGCCCGCGACAGGGCATCATCGCGGCGTTGGGCTGCCGGATGGCCCTTGGCCAGATCGGCCGCATGGGCGGCGATCTTGTAGGTGATCACGCCGGTTTTCACATCATCGCGGTTGGGCAGGCCCAGATGCTCTTTCGGGGTGACGTAACACAGCATGGCGCACCCGAACCAGCCGATCATCGCCGCACCGATGCCCGACGTAATATGGTCATAACCCGGCGCAATATCTGTGGTTAAGGGCCCGAGCGTATAGAACGGAGCTTCGCCGCAGGCCTTCAACTGCTTGTCCATATTGACCTTGATCTTGTGCATCGGCACATGGCCGGGCCCTTCGATCATCACTTGAACATCGTAATCCCACGCCACTTTGGTCAATTCACCCAATGTTTCCAACTCGGCAAACTGGGCGGCGTCATTGGCATCGGCAATCGAGCCGGGGCGCAGACCGTCGCCGAGCGAGAAGGACACGTCATAGGCCTGCATGATCTCGCAGATCTCTTTGAAATGCGTATAGAGAAAATTTTCCTGATGGTGGGCCAGACACCATTTGGCCATGATCGAGCCGCCGCGCGACACGATGCCGGTGACGCGCTTGGCGGTGAGCGGGATATAAGCGAGCCGGACACCGGCATGGATGGTGAAATAATCCACCCCTTGTTCGGCCTGCTCGATCAGCGTGTCGCGGAAGATCTCCCAGGTCAGGTCTTCGGCCTTGCCATCGACCTTTTCGAGCGCCTGATAGATCGGCACCGTGCCGATCGGCACCGGAGAATTGCGCAAAATCCATTCACGCGTGGTGTGGATGTTTTTGCCGGTCGACAGATCCATCACCGTGTCGGCTCCCCAGCGGGTAGCCCAGACCAGCTTTTCGACCTCCTCGCCGATTGACGAGGTCACTGCCGAATTGCCGATATTGGCGTTGATTTTGACCAGAAAATTACGCCCGATGATCATCGGTTCCAGTTCGGTATGGTTGATATTGGCGGGAATGATGGCGCGGCCTCTGGCAATCTCGTCGCGCACGAATTCGGGTGTCACCTGATCGGGCAATTCGGCACCGAAACTCTCGCCGTCACGCGTCAAAGCCTCGCGGGCCTCGGCGCGGCCCAAATTTTCGCGGATGGCGACATATTCCATCTCGGGCGTGATGAGTCCGGCGCGGGCATAGGCCAGTTGGGTCGGCACCGCACCTTTTTGGGCACGCAAAGGCTGGCGGGCCCCGCGCTCGAACAGCGCATCGAGCTTGCCGGTTTCATGCGGTTTCAGCCCGTTATCCTCGGGACGCACATCGCGGCCCTGATAGGTTTCGACATCCCCGCGCCCCTCGATCCAGCGGCGGCGCAATTCGGGCAGACCGCGGCGGATATCGATGGAGGCTGTGGCATCGGTGTAGGGGCCGGAGGGGTCATAGACCCGCAGCGGGGCTTCGCCCGAGCCTTGCGACAGGCTGATTGCGCGCATCCCGACCTTCACTTCGGGGTGTATCACCCCTTCGACATAGATTTTGGATGAGGCAGGCAGCGGGCCAGTGGTGACGTGCAGCGGATCATTGGTGTGGGGGTGGTCCATGGTGTTCTCCTCGCTTCATCAATGAATGCGGAAGAGTCGTTCATGCCCGGACCGATTTGGAGCCAAACCTCGGACCAGACGATGGGCCGATCTTGGTGCAAACATACTGCCGAGCAAATCCCGTCCCTCCGCCGGTACAAACCGGATCAGGTTCAAAGGGTTTGCACGCGTGTTGCCACCAGTGCATCTCAGCCCCTTGACGGGGCACCCCTCGGATGGACCAACACTCGCACAGCCATAAAAAGAGTCAAGCAGGGAGTTGCCGATTGATCTGAATGGGGCGATGATCCGTAAACTTGTCCAGTGATCGTCAAATCTTTTCGCACACAGCTCTTTTCCTGATGGAGACCATCATGTCCGATTCCCCTCTCTCGCTTTCCCGTCGTAACATGCTCGCCGGTGCGGCTCTTGCCGGTGTGGCCTCGCAATTGGTTGAACCCGTGAACGCTCAAACCCCGCCTGCCTCCCCGCTCCAATCGCCAGCCTTCTATCGTTATACCGTCGGCGATCTGAAACTGACAGCCATCCATGAAGGCTACAATCAGGTTCCCATCGAGAATTTCGTTAAAAACGCCTCGCTCGATGATGTCCGCAAACTGGCCGAAGAACAGTTTTTCCCCAAAGATGCGGTGCGCATAACCTTCACCACCACAGTGGTGGAAACAGGCGGCAAGCTGGTGCTGATCGATACCGGAATCGGTGATCTCGGCCCTGCAACCACCGGCCGCTGGATGGCCAATTTCAAGGCTGCAGGCTTTGATCCCGCCAAAGTCGACCGCGTGGTGATCAGCCATTTCCATGGCGACCATATCAACGGACTGCGCCTGAAGGACGGCACGGCCCAGTTCCCGAATGCCGAAGTCTGGGTCGGACAGCAGGAATGGGACTTCTGGAGTGATGACGGTCGTATGAACAATGCACCAGAAGCCATGAAGGGCGCATTCAGAAACGTCCGTCGGGTTTTCGATCCTATCTCCAAAAACCTGAAGTTTTTCAAACCCGGCGATGAAGTTGCCCCCGGCATCATTGCCCAAGCAGCCTTTGGCCATTCACCCGGCCACATGATTTTTGCCGTCACCTCGGGCAGCAACAGCCTGATGCTGGTGTCCGATATCACCAACCATCCCGGCCTGTTCGTGCGTCGTCCCGATTGGGCGGTGATGTATGACATGGATGCGGAAATGGCCCGCCTGTCGCGCCGTCGTGTGCTCGACCAGCTGGCAAGCGACAAGATGCAGGTGGCTTTCTATCATGCACCCTTCCCCGCCACCGGCCATATCTGGCGCGACGGTGACGGCTTCCGTCTGCAACCGATCCAGTGGTCGTAATCCAATGAACCGCCGCGCAGTTTTGGCGTCTCTGGTGACGGGCCTGTGTTGTCCTGCTGTCCTGCGGGCACAGACAAATCCGGCAGGCACAGGCAGCGTTCTCAATGCGTGGCGATTCCAGTTTCCGGCTCTCAAAGGCGGCGAGATCTCTCTTGCCGCCTATGCCAACAAACCGATCCTGATCAGCAACACCGCAAGTTTTTGCGGCTTTGCCTCGCAACTGGAGGGGCTGGAACAGCTTGCCACCCGTTATGGTCCGCGTGGTTTGGTGGTGATCGGCGTGCCGTCAGGGGATTTCGGCGGGCAGGAAGCCGACAGCAGCGAAGAAATCGCCCATCAGGCCGAAAAGGGCCACGGAACCCGCTTTCCGCTGACCACCAAACAGCATGTGAAGGGCGAGGATGCCCATCCGTTTTTCAAATGGGCCGCAATCCAGAAGCCCAATGATTTGCCACGCTGGAATTTCCATAAATATCTGATCGGCCGCGACGGCCAGATTGCCGCCGTCTTCGGCACAATGACCAGCCCCAATGACACAAAAGTGATTGCGGCCATCGCCAAAGAGCTTGCCTGACACGCAACCGCCCGGTTTCACTCAACCATGCTTGTGGTCGTGGTCATGCCCGTGTGCATGGGTATGGTCTTTGTCATGCTCGTGCTTGTGATCATGTCCGCAACCAGCCCCATGACTGTGATCATGTTGGTTGGAATGCGCATGTTCATGCGGATGAGCATGATCGTGGCTATGATCGTGGGAATGGGCGTGATCATGCCCGTGACTGTGATCGTGCAGATGGGTGTGGGAATGATTGTGATCATGCGAATGATCATGCCCGCAGCCGCAATCGGGACCGTGCACATGTGCGCCATGATCGTGTCCCGCATGATCATGGGTCCCGTGATCATGACCTGCATGGTCATAGGCACCGGCTTCGGGCTGGAAAGGCCGTGTCACATGATGGGCGTGACAGCCCTGCCCGCGCACCATTTCAGCCAGCACATGATCATCCTGAATATAGATCGCATCGGCGGTGAGTTCGGCAGGCGTGTGGCGGTTGCCGATATGCCAGGCCATTTTCAACAATCGCAACGGATTTTCAGCCTTGATTTCCAGCAATGCTTCGGGAGCGGCTTTGACGAGGATCAGCGTATCATCCTCGAGCTTCAGGCCGTCGCCATCATTCAACACGCTGGCCTTGTCGAGATCGAGCAGAAAACCTGTGCCATTGTCACCTTTCAGCACAATGCGGCGTTTGTGACGTCCCTCGTGATCGAGTGTAACCTGATCGATCACCTTTTCGTGTTTCACGGCAGGTTTGCGGACAATTCGGGTGGCGCGCAGCATGGGATCTCGCTTTCGAACGGGCTTGATTTGAAAGCCATTATAGAACCCAAAATCCATAAGAGCAAAGCAACTGTACCATGCATGGAACAAGCGGGTATGATAAATTTGCCGCATGGCAAACAGATGCATGAACAGACTTGCAAAATCATACCTTTTATAAGATTATCAAGACATGGAAGAGACTGTGACCTTAGGTCATTGATCTTTCAAAGAGATATCAAGGCAACACGAGCTCCGGTAAATCATATCGGGGAGCAATTAAGTACCGCGTCCATGCAAAAATGCGGTTTTTCAAAAAGGGATTATAATTATGTGTGAAGTTTGCCATCAACGTATGTTGGGCCGTCGTGATGTTCTCGGACTGGCCGGTATGGGTCTTGCTGCTGCGGCAACAGGCCTTTTCTCCCAAGAGGCTATGGCTTCCGGCAACACCACCACTCTCACGGCCGATCAGGCTCTTGAAAAGCTCAAAGCGGGCAATGCGCGTTATGTTGCCAATCCCCAGCTTTGCGTGGCCGATCTGACCAACAACCGCTCGACCGTTGCCAAAGGTCAGGCTCCCTGGGCCTCCTTCGTATCATGCGCGGACAGCCGCGTTCCTCCAGAATTGCTGTTTGGCGGCGTGGGCCTTGGCGAATTGTTCGTCTCCCGCAATGCCGGCAATATGGTCGATACAGCCACCATGGGCACCTTGGAATATGGCGCGGAACATCTCGGCGTGCCGCTGATTGTGGTGCTCGGCCATGAGCGTTGCGGCGCGGTCGCTGCCGCTGTGGAAGTGTTCAAGACCGGCGCCAAGCTGCCGGGCTCGATCGGCCCGATGGTGAAGCCGATTGTGCCTGCCGTCAAAGCTATTTCGAAAAAAGAAGGCGATATGGTCGACAATGCCGTGCGTGAAAACGCCCGCATGACCGCCGAAAAGATCAAGACCCAGAGCCCGATCATTGCCCACCTGATCAAAGCCGGCAAAGTAAAGGTTGTGGCAGCGCGCTATGATCTGGATGACGGCAAAGTCGAATTTTTTGCCTGATACGGCCTGATCACAAAGTCTCTGAAACGCCCGCTCCAAGCGGGCGTTTCTTTTTGATGGGCGGTTTCCAACGCCTGTCATTCAATTTCAATCCGAATCAG
>CAIYZJ010000054.1 GCA_903930675.1 uncultured Hyphomicrobiales bacterium | reverse complement strand
TTTGCTTTAGTTCGTTTCAGTTGCCTCGTGCAGAGTTGTGTAAGGGATTTTTACCCGTGAAAAGAGTGTTCGTCGTTGCTTTGTTATCGTCACTGTTGGGCGGATGTGTCTCAACATCAGGGGGCATGTCTGCCTCCGATGCACCCTATCGGGGCATTGGCTATGCCACCGTGTCGAACCAGCCGGGCAAGACCCTGGCCCAGAAGCAGCTGATGGCGATCCGCGCCTCGCGGCTGATGGCGATGCGTGATCTGGCCGAAAAAATCCACGGTTTGAACATCGATGCCTATACATCGGTCGCAGAAGGCACGATGCTGAATGACTCCTTGCGCGGTGGTGTGATGGGGCTGGTGCGCGGTGCCCGCGTGGTCAGCATCACCCCGACCCGCTCCAATGTCTATGAAACCATTCTGGAAGTGGATGCCGGCGAGGTCAGTGCCACCCGCGGCCTGCCACGGGCTCCGGCTTACCGCTGATAAGGAACACCACGGTGAAGATGCTTCGCTTGCCCTCATTCATTCCGGTTTTGCTGATGGCCCTCGCCCTTGTGGCCTGTGCCGTACAGCGCCCTGCCGAAGCCGCGACCCGCGTGGTCAAGGCGCAAGGGACTGCCGCGATGGTCGGCAACGATACAACAGCCGCCCGCAAGGGGGCTTTGGCAGAAGCACTCTATGATGCGGCGGGCCGCACCAATATGTCTGTGCGCGGTGCCAGCCATCTTTCGACCCAAGGCGTTGCCACCGAAGAAACCACCATGCTGGTTCAGGGCAAGATCAAGGACTATCAGGTTGTCGACGAACGCCGCGAGGGCAACCGCTATGTGGTTGTGATCGAAGCGCTGATCGACAATGCCGAAGAAAGCTGCAAGACCGGCCGCCGGTTCGATCTGGAATTGCGCCACATGCGTGTCAGGGTCGCGCCCGGCCTGTCGGGTCACACCCAGCGGATGGCCGATGACTCGGTTGCGCGCGCGCTGGAGACCATGCAGGACAATGCCATGTTCCGGATCGAGGATCGGCGCAGCCTCTATAGCCGCCCCGACCAATCCTCTCCTAACAGCTATATGAGCATCATGCAGGGCGTCGCACCGGCTGCGATGATCGGCGGCTATACCATGACAGGTGATATGGTCGTGGAACGCACCCGCCGCGACAATATTGCGCTCAATACGGTGTCCATCAAAGCCAGCGTCACACTGAGGCTGCAAGATGTGCTGACCGGACAAAGTGCGCCCACGGTACAGAAAACCATTGATATTCCGGTCAAACACCGGATCTGGGGTACGGACAACGACATTATCGAACTCGAAAGCGTCAATTTTGCGCCGTTGTGGGAGAAGGTCATTGACGGGCTCGAAGAAATGCTCGGCTGCCAGCCCCTGCGTGCCCGAGTGATGGAAGTTTCGGCGCAGAATGTGCGTCTGTCGGTCGGCAACCGCAACGGCATCAAAGCCGGTGATTATTTTCTGGTCGAATTTCCCGGCCAGAAGGGACAAGGCTGGCAGTTGATGGTGATCGAATCCACCGGCAACAGCACCTCTGTCGCCCGCATGATGAAAAAGACCCCGAACGTGCCGCTCAATGCAACTGCGGTGCTGATGCAATGACACAGCACCGCGCTTTGCCGTCTCACAGAAGCCGTACAGGAGCCGTCAGCAGACTGGTGCTGTTACTGGCCTGTGTCGCGTGCATGAGCGCAACGGTATCAGCCCAGCAAGTCAGCGGGCAGGACATATGGAATGCAGCAGATATCCGCAATTTGATGCGCGATTATATGCTGGCCAATGGCAAGCCGGCTCCCAAGGACAAGGACATCTGGCCCCTTGATGACCGGTTGAGACTGGCCGCTTGCGGTGAAACTCCCGAAATCGCCCCCCGCAGTTCGCGATCGTCAAGCTATACGATCCGTTGCAAGGGGCCGACACAATGGACCTATACGGTCAGCGTCGAACACGACACCGCAGGCCCTGCCCGCGCCTTGACCGTTTCTGCGCCGCAATCGCAACCCAAGCCGGCCGCTCCCCCCCCGGCGATGATGCAGACGGCCGGATTGAACAATAACAGCATGATCGCTCGCGACATGTTTACAGCCATTGTGCCGCGCGTCGATTTGACTGCAGGCACAATTTTGACAGCCGATATGCTGGAAGAACGGCAAATGCCGCAATCTCCCGGCGCAACGGCTTTCAAAACCGTTCAGGAAGCCGTCGGCCTCAGATTAACCACGTCTGTAGGTCCTACGAGCATTCTGAACACCCGTAATGTAGCTAAGGCACCGTCCGTTTTGAAAGGCGAAACGGTGACTTTGAAAGCAGGCGGCTCAAACTTCGAGATCTTGATGCCCGGTCGCGCCGAAGCGGACGGGTATGAAGGTGATCTTATTTCTGTGCGAAACATAAAAACCGGTGCCAAACTTGTCGGAAAGCTTGGACCTGGCGGAATTGTTCAGCTAAAGTAATGAAAGCGATTCGAATAAGCGTGCTCAATCTGAAGAAAAAAAATGCAACCCGTTGCTAAAGATTTTCTCCCGGTGACCGTTATTGATCGTAGGTGAGGTATAAAATGATTGATGGTCTGCGTCCTAAAATGACCCTGCTGGAGCCAACTTCGCAACGCAATGCGAAGGCTGCTACAGCTGCGACGTCGCCCTCCACAGGGGGTATTCTGGAGCAATTAAGCATTGATCCGGCTCCTGTTCAGGTCTCTACGCCTCGTTACAGCGGCAAGCAGTCGGATGTGCCTTTCGATCGTTCGAAGGTTGACAGCATCCGTGATGCGATCCGCAGCAACACCTACCCGATCGATTTCCAGAAGCTCGCTGACCGGATGATCGAAGTGGATTTTCAGGCTGTTGCCCACTAACGACCTCCGCCCGATGATATGAGAAAAGCGCTTAGGGCGCTTTTTTTGTTTTTGTCCCTGTTTTTTATTTCGGGCCGATTGGATTTAAAGCTCCGGTATTATTCCCGACAGCCTCTTGTGTTTGATGAACATGCAGCCTGTCCATAACGTGCAGATCTCAGGGATTTGGATCGGCGTCGGGGTAAAGCTCTCCCTGCTTCCTTCCGCCCTTCCCTGCCTCACCTTGTTACGCAGGATCACGAAACATCTTGAACCTCTATGACCAAGAAGACCCGCAGCTGAAAATCGTTGCATTCGAGGAATTGCTTAAGAATTTTGCTTTATGAATAATACCGGTTGTAGAGTATGATGTGCCGCTGAGAGACAGGGAGTGATCAGGAGGGTTCAAAACCCGTTCTATCGCACCTGAATGAGCCAGCCCGTTAAGGATTTGCGCGTGATGAGTGTTGATGTCCTTGTACCCAGCCTGCTTTTCGCCCTGGTCGGCGGGGCTTTGTTGTTCATGGTCTGGCAGGTTGTGCAGCTTGTGCGTGCCAGTCGCCGCATCGAGGACAATCTGAAAACGCTGACCGACCGCTTTGTCGATCTCGACCGCAAATTCCTGCACGCCCGCGTCGCACAGGAAGCCTCGATGGCCGACACGCTGCGCATGATGCAGGCCGAGGTCAAATCGCTGGAAATGCAACTGCGCGACCACGGCATGACCAACCGCGAAAACCCCGAAACCGTCGAAGCAGCCATCCGCCTGGTCCACAAAGGCATGCCGTCAGACCAGATCGTCGCCAGAACCGGCCTGCCATCCGAAGTGGTGGAATCCATCATGCTGTTCCACGGAACGCGGTAAGGCTCTCACTTTATAGAGTGATTGAAGTCGTGGATGGCTGGTACAATGACGCCCATAAGAGTTTCGGGAGACCGAACCCTTAAACCACCTTTGTCATGACCGCCCCCGCGGCGGTCATCTCCGGAAGGAGAATCCCCTCACCCCTCCGCCATCTTGTTCTCTTCCGCTTCCTCATACATTTTCTTGGTCATCAGTTCCAACCGGTCGACATCGCTTTCGCGCAGCAGGCCGATTTTGCCCATGTAGATATAGCCCTGCTTGAAAGCGGCGTCGCGCAGCAGGGCGACGCCGCCGAAGGCCGAGAGGATCACGGTTGTCAGATAGGTCAAAGCCAGCACCAGAGGGCCAAGCACGAAGCCGATGGCATAGAGCATCACCACCGCCACAAACAGGTTCCAGAGCCGGTAACGGGCAAAGACCAGCAGCGGAAACACCGACCATGCGGCGTTGATGTCGTTGGGGACGACAAAAATGCCGCTGTCGGCTGCCAGATTGTATTCATATTGAATCCAGGCCTTGTCATCGGGCAGGCCGGTAATCTCGATGGGAACGGGGGCAGGTGTGCAGTGGCAGCCTTCCATATTGCCGCCGGTGACCAGTTTCATCAGCAGGCCCTTGCGATAGACCAGCAACCAGTCCTCGCGCCCCACTTCGCGCAACAGATAGGGTGTGGCCAGCACTTCGGCGGCCGAATATTTGCCGAACTGGAAAATTAGATCTCCCGGCATCAACCCGATTTTTCCGGCGGGTGTGCCACGATCCGTATAAGCCACTTCCGCGGCCTGCCCCGATGCAGGATCAAAAATAGCCATATCCTGCTCCCTTGTTTGGCGTGAAAAACTGACCTGCGATCCGAATATCCGTTACGGGTAACGGATCCCGCTATCCATATTGTCGCGCGTTTTGGCCCGGTTGCGAGCCGCTGCGGCAGGCGCTTCGGGTTTCGGCATCTTGTTGTTGATCGCCTTCTGGGCGTCGATCAGATTGTCGAGCTTGCGGGTGACTTCAGCAGCACTGAAGGCGTTCATCTGTGTTTTCACAGCCTCGACAATCTGGGCATTGGCGGCGCTGGATTGCTTGGCTGCCTCGTCTAGTGCCTGCTTGACCTGACCGGGGATTTTCTCGTTCGACATGGTGAGACCGTCGATTTTGGCGGTCAGCACGGTTTGGGCTTCCGATACGGTTTTGACGGCCTTGCGCAGTTCTTCCTCGCGGCCGGTCACGGCAATCAGGCTTTGTCCGGTGGCGGCGGTTGCCTCTTCCAGATTGTGGGCGACTTCGCCCATGGTCTTGATCTGACCGGCAATGGCCAACAGGGCATCGCGATTGACGCTGGTAATCGCCTCGAAACGAGACAGCGAGCGCTGGTAGAACAGGATCGAGCCAACCAGAATGATGCCCGCAATCACCAGAACGATGATGCCGCTATAGAGCAGCACCATGCCGGAACGCTTGGATCCCTCGATCAGGCTGGTAACCTGCAACCGCAACCGCTGCAATTCCTGCGCGGCATCTGTGGCCGTACCTGCCGCCGACAATGCGATCTGGATGGACTCATCCACCGCTGCGAGGCTTTTGGCGACATCTTCATGGGCCTTTGGGGTATCGTGTCCGCTCATCTTGTCCCTCCTTGGGCATCTTGCCGCCGGGTCTGTTGTGCCTCGCGTCGTGTACAGGCCTGACCTGAACTGGCAACGACTTCGAGTGCCGGCAGGCGTTTGGTTCTGAAACCGAAGGCCTGACAGCTATAAGGGTGTCTAATATCGTGGTTGATCACAAAATACCGGCAACCGAAGCAGGATACACTACGGGTTTGGGACATTATTTAGCCCCTCCCATTTTCTTGCCTGCGGTATCGAAATGCAGCTCTTCGGGCACTTCGATATCGGGTTGCAGAGCGTCGGGACCGGCCTGGAACACAAAGCTCAGAACGGTAGCGACAGCCCGATAGAGTTCGGTATGGATTTCCTGCCCGATCGCGCTGGTATAGTAAATTGCACGCGTCAACAGCGGATAGGACAGCATCGGCAAACCAAGTTCTGTGGCGCGTTCGCGGATCTGGTCGGCAACCATATCCGAACCCTTGGCCACAACACGCGGGGCGGTGCCGTCCGCGAAGTCATAGCGCAGGGCCACGGCAAAATGCGTCGGGTTGGTCAGCACCACCTGTGCCTCGTCGAGATTGACCACAGAACCGCGTTCGGCGGATTCGCGCTGCATCTGGCGGATTTTCGCGCGCACTTCGGGCGAGCCTTCGGATTGCTTGTGTTCGTCCTTGGCTTCCTGCTTGGTCATCATCATCTGGTCTTTGTGACGGCGCCATTGATAGAAGGCATCGACAAAAGCCACCACGCCCGCCCCTGCCACCAGCACGATGAAGATTTTGATGATCAGCGAACCGGTGGCTACCAGGGCCGCCTCGAACGAGACCTGTGTGATGTTGATAATCAGCGGCAGCTGATCGACGATATAGAACACGCCGACACCGCCCACCAGCGTGATCTTGAGAATGGATTTGAATGCCTCCATCAGGGCTTGCGTACCAAACATCCGGGCAAGCCCCGTCCCCGGATTGATCTTGTTCAATTTCAGAGAGGCATTGCCCATGACAAAATGGATTCCACCATAGGCGGCCTGGGTGGCAATCAGCATGATGGAAATAGGTACGGCAAACATCAGAAACGGCACCAAAACACCAGAAAAGGCTTCAACCATAGCATCGGGCAGCGGCAATCCACGCATCATCGGTTCGGAAAACACCAGATCATGCCGGAATATCGAAACGAGTTCGTTGAAATAATAATTGCCGTTCATCATCAACTGCATGCCGCCTGTCAGCAACACCACCAAAACCATCAATTCCTTCGAAGCAAGAACCTGGCCCTCATCAATGGCCTCTTCCTGCCGTCTGGCACTGGGGTCTTCTGTTTTTTCCTGTCCGCCGTCCTCTTCAGCCATGGCTATCCCTCCTGGCTGATGAGCAGAAAATCACGCATTTTGAGGCCTATATCATTGACATAGGCGGCAATCGCATGCGCAATCGACGGGATCAGGACCATCATCAAAACAAGGCCCGCGAGAATGGTGATCGGAAAGCCGACCGAAAAAATGTTCAACTGGGGTGCAACGCGTGTCATCACGCCTGTCACGATGTTGATCAGCAGCATCGCGACCACAATCGGCAGGCTGATCAGCAAGGCCATCGAGAAGATCAGGCTGCCGGACTGGAAAATGGACAAAAACATTTTCGGCTTCAGCATCATCTCGCCGATCGGCACGATCTTGTAGCTGTCGGCCACGGCGCGGATCAGCAGATGGTGGCCATCGAGCGACAAAAAGATCAAAATCAGCAAGATAGAAAGAAACTGCGCGATCACCGGCGATGACGCTCCCGTCTGCGGATCGACCATTGCGGCATAGCTCAAGCCCATCGCCGACGAAATCTGCTCACCGGCAAAGGTCACGGTCGCAAAAGCGAACTGCATAAAAAAGCCGATCATCGTGCCCACGATCACTTCCTGCATCAGAACAACCAAGCCCTGAGCCGAGAAATAGTCGATTTGCGGGGTTTTGACGGAGCTGAACACCGCTACCGTCATGCCCATGGTCAAAGCCGTGCGTTGCGGCAGATTGACGGCCGCCGCGGAAAACAGGGGGGCCGCGAGAAACATCGCGCCCATGCGGATGGAAATCACCAGAAAGGCAACCATCCAGTCAAACAGGGTCGGGGCGTCCAGAACGATCATCGGGTCACTCTCCCGATTTCGGTGAACACGGTCTGGAAAAAGCCGGTGACGGTATTCAGCATGAACGGGCCGGCGATCA
>CAIYZJ010000053.1 GCA_903930675.1 uncultured Hyphomicrobiales bacterium | reverse complement strand
TCTGGCCGGGCAACAGATCGATCTGGCTCGGATCACCGGTGATGATCATGCGCGAGCCCTCGCCCAGACGGGTCAGCACCATTTTCATCTGCATCGAGGTGGTATTTTGCGCCTCGTCGAGCAGCACAACCGCATTGGTCAGCGTACGGCCGCGCATGAAAGCCAGCGGGGCGATTTCGATCATGCCGGTCTGCAAGGCGCGTTCGACATGTCGCGCTTCCATGAAATCGTAAAGCGCATCGTAAATCGGCCGCAGATAGGGATCGACCTTTTCGCGCATGTCACCGGGCAAAAAGCCGAGCCGTTCGCCCGCCTCCACCGCCGGGCGCGACAGGATCAGCCGTTCGCATACGCCCTGTTCGATCAGGCTGACCGCATGGCCGACTGCCAGCCATGTCTTGCCGGTGCCTGCCGGCCCTTCGGCAAAGATCAGCTCGTGTTTGCGCAAGGCGCGCAGATAATCGTTTTGCGCGGCATTGCGGGCGCGGATGCGGCGCTTGCGGGTGTTGATTTCGGCAAAACCGGTCTCTTCCGCGCTGATCTGTTCGGGCGGAAACAGAATACCCTGCGCGCGGGCTTCGGCGATCATGCCGTCGACATCGCCGGTCGAGAGTTCGAGCTGGCGGCGCGCCAGTTCGTAGAGGCTGTCGATCACCCGCTTGGCCTGATCGGTGCCGAGCATGTCGCCGCGCACCGTCACCCGATTGCCGTTGACCGTGGCAATCACGCCGAGGCGGCGTTCGATATGGGCGATATTCTGGTCATAAAGGCCGAACACGATATTGGCGCGGCGGTTGTCGTCCAGCGAGACCACAACCTCGACCGGTCCTTCGGGGATCTGGTCTTCGCGTGGGTTGCGCAGAAGGGCGCGGGGTGAGCGCGGTGGTTGCTGAGGCACGTTCAAGCCTTGCTCTCCTTCATGACAGCTCCCGGGCATAGAGGCTGTTTGTTCCGAGTCCGGTCACATTCACCTCCACAATATCGCCGATTCGTGCCTTTGCATCATCAATTTGCACGGCTTGCAGATAGGGCGATTTCCCGGCCATCTGGCCCGGTTTGCGGCCTGCTTTTTCGACCAGCACGGGGATGGTCCGGCCCACGGTGGCCTGATTGAAGGCGGTCTGCTGGGCGGCAATCAGCGCCTGCAGGGCCGCAAGGCGTTCATCCTTGGCCTGTTCGGGTACCTGATTGTCGAGATCGGCGGCAGGCGTGCCGGGGCGCGGGCTGTATTTGAACGAATAGGCTGCGGCATAACCGACGCGGCTGATCAGATCCATTGTATCGAGAAAATCACGCTCGCTCTCGCCGGGGAAGCCGACGATAAAGTCCGAGGACAGGGCGACATCGGGACGGATCGCACGCATCTGCTCGATGATGGCGAAATAGTCGTCGCGGCTGTGCTGGCGGTTCATTGTATCGAGAATGCGATCGGACCCCGATTGCACCGGCAGATGCAGATAGGGCATCAATTCGGGGATCTCGCGATGGGCATTGATCAGGGCCGCCGTCATATCGCGCGGATGGCTGGTCATGTAGCGGATGCGTTCGATGCCTTCCAGCTGCGCGACCTGTTGCAGCAGGGTCTCGAACGGCAGGCTGGTGCCATGGGCATCAAGCCCGTGCCATGCATTGACATTCTGTCCCAGCAACGTGACCTCGCGCACCCCGCCGGCCGCCAATTTGCGGATTTCGGTCAAAACGGCGTCGAGCGGGCGCGAGAGTTCGGCACCGCGCGTATAGGGCACCACGCAGAAGGTGCAGAATTTGTCGCAGCCTTCCTGCACGGTCACAAAGGCGGTGACGCCACGGTTTTTGATGCTGGCCTGACTGGGATCGGGCAACGCCGAGAATTTGTCCTCGACCGGAAATTCGGTATCGACCACGGGTTTGAGCTGGGCGGCCTGCAGCATTTCGGGCAGGCGGTGATAGCTTTGCGGGCCGATCACCAGATCAACCGCCGGTTCACGCCGCAAAATCTCGGCCCCTTCGGCTTGCGCCACACAGCCCGCCACCACAACCTGCATCGAAAGCCCTTCGGCCTTGCGGTCGCGCTTCATGCGGCGGATGCGTCCCAGTTCCGAATAGACCTTGTCGGCGGCTTTTTCGCGGATATGGCAGGTGTTGAGCACCACCAATTCGGCGTCTTCGATGGTTTTGGTTTCGACATAGCCGTTTGGTGCCAGCGCATCGGCCATGCGTTGGGCATCATAGACATTCATCTGGCAGCCGTAGGACTTGATAAAAACCTTTTGCATGAGACTTCCTTAGCCTGTTCTGCGCGCTGTGAGAACAGCTATTGCGCATAACCGCGGCTGGCATCGAACAAACGGCGCACTTCGGCTTCGGCCTGACGGGTAATCAGCTTGCGGTCCGAATTGGCCGAAAAGGCAATCGGCTTGCCGAAGGCCACCAGCACATCCAGCGGTCCGGCGGTGATGACGGTGGACAGATGCGGCAGCAGGTCCATATCGCCATACCAGCCGATATGCGGCATATCGGTGCGCGACAGCCGCAAGCCGTTGCGATGGGTATAGAGCAGGCAAACCGGCTGGATCATGATTTCGTGGTCGGGATGCTGCCCCAGCAGGGCTTCGCGCGCCGCACCCACCAAAGGCGAGCGGAACGGCAGGATGCGCAACCCGTCGCTGGTCGTGCCTTCGGCAAACAGCACGATTGCATCGCCCTCGGTCAGCCGCTGGCCCAGTTCCTGATTGGTCTGGCGGGTTTTGGCGCGGCGTTCGCGGTCGACAAACACCGTGCGCTGCAACCGCGCCAGCAGGCCGAACACCGGCCAGCCCGCGACTTCCGACTTGGCGATGAACGACAAAGGCATCACCGCAGACAGCACCACAATATCGATCCATGAGACGTGATTGGACAGGATCAGCATCGGCTGGTCATGGCGGATCGTGCCTTGCGATTTGATCGACACACCCATGAGACGGCAGATCATGCGGTGGTAAACCAGCGGCAGGCTCCGCGCCCAGCCGTGCCGGATGCTGATGAACAGCCATTGAAACGGGGCCAGAACAAGGGTGATCAGGGCAAAGGCCGAGGCAAAACTTATCAAACGAAGGCGGCGCATAGGGGCTCGATCAGGTGCTGAAAAGGGGCAGGATCAAAACAACCATCTGATTTAATCTCATCGCGTGACAAGATCATGACACAACAGTCTAATCAATGGCACGCTTGAGCACCAGCGCATGGCCGCGAGTGCCGTCTGGCCGCGCATAATAGGCCTGCCGTTCTCCCACTTGCGCAAAGCCTGAACGGGCATACAACGCGCGCGCCGCCTTGTTTTCGTCTTCCACTTCCAGAAACAGCGCCGTCACCCGCCGTCCTGCCAGTCGGGCGAGATGGTTGCCGAGCAATTGCCGTCCCAAACCCTGCTTGCGCCATGCCGGATCCACGGCAATGGTCAAGACCTCGGCTTCGTCGGCGGCAATCCGCGACAGGATGAAACCGGCCAGACGCTGCTGCGAGACCAGCGCATTGGCTTCCACATTCGGATCGGTGATCAAGCGGCTCATCTCGAGTTCGGTCCAGCCGCGCGCGAAACTGGCGGCATGCAAACTCGCGGCCTGCAATGCATCCGCGCCGTTCATCAGACGGAAACCCGGTGCGGGACGTTTGAAACGCGCTTGAAACGAATGCCACCAACGCATGGATGATCCTTCAGTGCCTTGCTATGCGCGCGTGATCCTGCGGCTTGGCATCGGCCCCGCGCAGATAAAGCGGTTCGGGCGGCGAATGGGCGGGATCGGCCGCCAGTCCCAGCCGCGCGATCCAGACAATATCGGGGGCGGGCGGAGAAGGCTCGATAAACACCTGCGGGCCCAGAATATCGACAAAGGGCAACAGCAGATCGGCTCCGGGACCGATGACCTTGACCCCGCCATTGCCGAGCGCGCGGGCAATGTCTTCCAGCCCCATGCGGGCCGGTTCGATCAGCGGATGGCCGGAGGCACTGACAAATTGGCAATAGGCATTGCCGTGGCGGGCATCGATCAGGCTGGCAATCGACAGCGTGGTGCCGCCGATAATATGCGGCGCGGCATAGGCCGACAGCGTGGTGACACCGACAACAGGCAATCCGCTCGCCACCCCGATGGCGCGGGCAGCGGACAGGCCGACCCGCAGGCCGGTAAAGCTGCCCGGCCCGACCGACACCGCGACTTTGTTGACCGAGGACAGTCCGCCATCAATGCCTTTGAGCACGCGTTGCAGCAGCGGCACCAGAGCCTCGGCATGGCCGCGCTCCATTGTCAGGCTCTCGCTGATCAGCGGATATTCAGCGCCTGCATCATAAATACAGACGGCGCAGGCCGACAATGCCGTATCAATAGCCAAGATCCGCACTGGCGATCCTCATGCTCGGGGGATGTTTGATGCGGGGCCGCTCAATAGGCTTCGACCTCGCGCACATCCGGCAGGAAATGCCGCAGCAGGTTCTGGATGCCGTGCTTCAATGTGGCGGTCGAAGAGGGGCAACCCGCGCACGAGCCTTTCATGGTCAGATAGACCACGCCGTCCTTGAAGCCACGGAAGGTGATATCGCCACCGTCGCCCGCAACCGCAGGGCGCACGCGGGTTTCGATCAATTCCTTGATGGTGGTGACGGTCTGCTGGTCCTTGGGATCGAAAAATTCGTCATCATGGGACGCTTGATGGGCGGCCTGTTCGGCCTCCACACCGTCAAACAACGGTTCGCCCGACAGAAAATGCTCCATGATCCCGCCGAGAATCGCCGGTTTCAAATGCTGCCATTCCCCGTCGGTTTTGGTGACCGAGACAAAATCGCCGCCATAAAACACCGACGAGACGCCCTGCACGGCAAACAGGCGGCGGGCAAGCGGTGAATGTTGTGCGGCCTGACGGTCGCGGATTTCCAGCGTGCCTTCCGGCATCACCATGCGGCCGGGCAAAAATTTCAACGTGGCCGGATTCGGGGTGGTTTCGGTTTCAATGAACATCGGACGCTCCTTAGGCAGCCAACAGGGCCGCGCCTTTGCGCGTTGCGGCAGTCCATTCTATGTGGGCCATGATCGGCATAATTTCAATCAAAATTAAGACCGTGCCCGTCATGGCCTCGCTCTTTTAAGACAGGGCATCAATGCCCTGATCATCCAGATGGCCGGGCACGATCACAATCGGCACAGGGAAATGCCCCGCTTTGCCCGCCAGCAGCGACACCAGCGGACCGGGTCCCTCGGCCTCGGTGCCTGCCGCCAGAATCAACGAGGAAATATCCTCGTCGCGATGGATCAGCGCCAGAATCTGTTCGCTCATGACGCCTTCGACGATCAGGGTCTCAATCTCGATATGTCCCAAAGCCTCGACGGCCTTGATGGCGCGTGCCAGATGGTGTTCGGCTTTCTCGATGGCCTCGCTGCGCATGACATCGCCAACCCCGAGCCAATGCTCAAAATCGCTCTCGCTGGTCACGGCCAGCATGATCAGTCTGGCACGGGTCCGGCCGGCCCGCCTTGCGGCATAGCGGATCGAGCGGCTGGTGTCCGGCTTCGAAGCCCTTGCGTTTGACACTTGTCATCACGGGTGTTCCCACGCGGTGCGAGGAAGGGGCTCAACCCCGACTGACAAAGCCCAGAATATCCTTGACCGAACGCATGGTTTGGGCGGCCAGCACGCGGGCACGGTCGGAGCCGTCAACCAGAATCGCATCGATATGGGCCGGATCGGCCATCAGGCGTTTCATATCCGCGCCGATGGGTCCGAGCTTTTCCACAGACAGATCGACCAGCGCCGATTTGAAGGTCGAGAATTGCGCGCCGCCGAACTGGCGCAGCACGGCCGCTTTGTCGGTGTCCGAGAGAGCCGCGAAAATACCGACGAGATTGTCGGCTTCGGGACGGCTGGCCAGACCCGCTTCTTCGCTCGGCAGCGCTTCGGGATCGGTTTTGGCCTTGCGCACCTTCTGGGCAATGGCATCGGCATCGTCGTTGAGGTTGATGCGCGAATAGTCGGACGGGTCGGATTTCGACATTTTCTTGGTGCCGTCGCGCAGGCTCATCACGCGGGTGGCCGGACCCTGGATGAGCGGTTCGGGCAGCGGGAAAAAGGCATCGCCGAAGCCGTGTCCGGCAATGGCACCGGCATAGTCATTGTTGAATTTTTGCGCGATGTCGCGTGCCAGTTCCAGATGCTGCTTCTGGTCATCGCCGACCGGCACATGGGTCGCACGATAGACCAGAATATCGGCCGCCATCAAAGCCGGATAGGCATAGAGACCCACCGAGGCGTTTTCACGGTCCTTGCCGGCCTTTTCCTTGAACTGGGTCATCCGGTTGAGCCAGCCCAGCCGCGCGGTGCAGTTGAACACCCAGGCCAGCTCGGCATGTTCGCTGACCTGCGACTGGTTGAACACGATATGCTTTTTCGGGTCGATGCCGCAGGCAATGAAGGCTGCGGTGACTTCGCGGATGCTGTTGCGCAGCTGTTGCGGGTCTTGCGGCACGGTGATGGCATGCAGATCGACCACGCAATAGATGCAATCATGCGACTGCTGCAGGGCGACGAATTTGGTGATGGCCCCGAGATAATTGCCCAAATGCAGATTGCCGGTCGGCTGCACGCCGGAAAAGACCAGATCTTTGAACGTGGTTGCGGGTGCAGTTGTCGCTTCGGTCATGGTTTGGGCGTCCTTGGTATCAGCGTCTTCGAACGGTTTGGCGTGTCGATCGCGCTGCTTATGACAAGCAGGCTCGTCTGTTGCAAGGTCTGATGCAAGGGGGAATGAGAGTTTCTCATCGGGTTTGCATGTTATGATGCGCCTTCGACAGGCCGAAGGCATGCACGCAAATTCCGTAAACCGCGCATCCGCCCAGACATTGCCCCAGCAAAGACAGGATTTCGATGCCCAAAGCGGGCTGGTCCGGCATCATCGGGTCGATCAACCAAGCGATCACTGTCACTCCCGCCAGCATCACGGCGGTTGCCATCAAGACCAATGACAGATCGCGCAGCAGGGTCCGTTCGGGGCGCCAACCGAGACCGACCAGCAAGAAGCCCAATCCCGCCAGCATTTCAATGCCTGCCCCCGCACTCAGCGACAGCGCAAAAACGCGGGCATCCGCCTGTCCGCTCTGCCGCAGCAGGAGACACAGGATCAACACGCCTGCCAGTCCGGCCAAAGTGGCCATGAATGGCTCTTTGATGCGGCCATGGGCAAAAAACCCGTGCGCGCTGACCCGTCCGACCGCCAAAGCAGGCAAAGCCAGCGCAAATCCGGCCAGCGCATCGCGGGTCGCCTGTTGGGCGGCGTGGTCAAAGGCCCCGTGTTCGAACAGGACATGGCTGATCGGATCGGCCAGCACGATCAATCCGGCACTGGCGGGCAAAGCCAGCAGCAGCGACAACAGCATGGCCCGATCCATCCCGCGCCCGAACGCGGCTTGGTCAGAGTCCAAGGCATCGCGGCTGATGGCGGGCAGCACGACAATCGCCAGAACAGCGGCAATGAAGCCGAACGGCAATTGTGTCACACGGTCGGCAAAATAGAGTTGCGACACCAGGCCGCTGTGCTGTCCCGCCTGGGAGACCAGAATCAGGAAGGCGAGCTGACTGCCCGCGGCAATCACCAAGCCCGGCACGCACAGTGTCACGAATTGTCCCATCGCGGGGGTCCAGCGCGGCCTTGTCCAGAGGGGTTCAAAATCCGAAATCCGGACAACCAGCACCAGCACAAGTCCCTGCACCAATCCCGCCGCGCCCGACAGGCCGGCCAGTATCATCGCCGCTTGGGCGGGCTCCACGGGATGGATTTTCAGCCAGACAAGCGCCAGCACCAGCGTCACATTGACCAGCACACCCGACCATGCCGCCAGCGCGAACTTATGCTTTGTGGCCAGAATGGCCGAGGCGACGGCTGCCAGCCCGCTGCCTGCCACCATCGGAAAGGCCAGCACCAGCGCAAGCGAGGCGATCTCCGCCGTTTGCGCAGGCGCGCCCAGCAGCAGCACCAGCGGCAGGGCCAAAAGCTGGACCAACACCGCCAGCAGGGCGGACAGCAGCACGAGAGACAGGATGACCTGCCCGGAAAAGCGGCGGGCGGCCTCCTCGCCGCCAGTGGCCTGTTCGCCCAGCATCACCGGCACAAAGGCGGTGTGCAGTCCGCCTTCGCCCAAGACCCGCCGCACCAGATTGGGCAGGCGCAAGGCGATCAGCAAAGCATCGCCGACCGGTCCGGCCCCGAACAGCACCGCCAAGCCGACATCGCGGGCAAAGCCGAGCAACCGCGACAAAGCGGCCGCCGCACCCACCACAAGCGAGGCCAGCCTGCCCGATGGTCGCGCGGCGGATGACTCCATCAGAGGATGAACCGGCTCAGATCGGCATTTTTCGCCAGATCACCGACCGATTGCGTGACGTGACCGGCATCAATCGTGATGGTTTCGCCCGAACGGTCGGGCGCGGTGAAGGAGATATCGTCGAGAATCCGTTCCATCACGGTCTGCAACCGGCGCGCGCCGATGTTTTCGACGGTGGAATTGACCTGAACCGCGATCTTGGCCACTTCCGTGATCGAGCCGTCGGTAAACACCAGATCGACCCCTTCGGTCAGCAGCAAAGCAATATATTGCTTGATCAGGCTGGCCTCGGTATCGACCAGAATCCGTTTGAAATCATGCTCGGTCAACGGCTGCAATTCGACGCGGATCGGCAGACGGCCCTGCAATTCGGGCAGCAGATCGGACGGTTTGGCGACGTGGAACGCGCCGGACGCAATGAACAGGATATGATCGGTTTTCACCGCGCCGTGTTTGGTGGTCACGGTCGTGCCTTCGATCAGCGGCAAAAGATCGCGCTGCACGCCTTCGCGCGAGACATCGGCCCCGCTGCGGCCTTCGCGCACGCAGATCTTGTCGATCTCGTCGAGAAACACGATGCCGTTGTTCTCGACCTCGCGGATGGCCTCCTGCACGATGGCTTCCTGATCGATCAGCTTGTCGCTTTCCTCGGCCACCAGCGGAACATAGGCCTCCTTCACCGTGGTGCGGCGGGTGGTGGTGCGGTTGGCCTTGCCGAACAATTCGCCCAGATTGATCGCCCCCATGGCCGTTCCCGGTGTGCCGGGAATATCGAACATCGGCATGCCGCCTTGCGTGCTTTGCAATACGATCTCGATTTCCTTGTCGTCGAGCAGATCGTCGCGCAATTTCTTGCGGAAACTGTCGCGGGTCGATGCGCTGGCACTGGCCCCGACCAAAGCATCCAGCACACGCTCCTCGGCCGCAAGACGGGCACGGGCTTCGACATCCTTGCGCTTGCGGTCCTTGATCATGCTGATCCCGACCTCGACCAGATCGCGGATGATCTGTTCGACATCGCGGCCGACATAGCCGACCTCGGTGAATTTGGTCGCTTCGATTTTGAGGAAAGGCGCACCGGCCAGCCGCGCCAAACGGCGGGCGATTTCGGTTTTGCCGCAGCCGGTCGGGCCGATCATCAAAATGTTTTTCGGCATCACCTCGTCGCGCATCGTGCCGGTCAGCTGTTGCCGCCGCCAGCGGTTGCGCAGGGCGATGGCCACGGCGCGCTTGGCGTCGGCTTGCCCGACGATGAAGCGATCCAGTTCGGAGACGATTTCACGCGGCGAGAAATGGGTCATGCTTTGGCTTCTTGTGTCGAGAGCGTTTCAATCACGATGTTTGAATTGGTATAGACGCAAATATCGGCGGCAATGTGCAGCGATTTGCGGACAATGGCTTCGGCATCCGCATCGGTATCGATCAAAGCGCGGGCTGCGGCCAGCGCATAGGTGCCGCCCGAACCAATGCCCATGATCCCGCCTTCGGGCTCCAGCACATCGCCCGTGCCCGACAGGATCAGCCCGACGGAGCGGTCGGCCACCAGCATCATCGCCTCGAGGCGGCGCAGATAGCGGTCGGTCCGCCAGTCTTTGGCGAGTTCGACACAGGCGCGGGTCAATTGGCCGGGATATTGTTCCAGCTTGGCTTCCAGCCGCTCGAACAGTGTAAAGGCATCGGCGGTGGAACCGGCAAAGCCTGATATCACCTCGCCTTTGCCCAGCCGCCGCACTTTTTTGGCATTGGCCTTCATGACCGCCTGGCCGAGGCTGACCTGTCCGTCGCCGCCCATCACCACGGTGTCGCCCTTGCGGACCATCAAAATGGTGGTTGCCCGCCAGCGTTTGGACTCGTCTTGTGTCATGACCCGTTCCCTCGCAATCTTATCTCTCATGTAAGATATGATATACCGATATGAAAGAGGGCATTCTTGAAAGGGGCTTTCCCGGCTGCCGCTTCTTTCAGGTGGCGCAAAAGCCTGCTTCTTGATAGAAGGCCATTCTCGACCCGGGATAAACGGGCGTGCGACAAGCCGCCCTTCAAGGACCAGACAGATGCGTAAGGCAGAAGTGGCGCGCAATACCGCCGAAACCAAGATCGAAGTTGCATTGAATCTCGACGGCACCGGCAAGGCCGATATCAAGACCGGCGTCGGCTTTTTCGATCATATGCTGGAGCTGTTCGCCCGCCATGCGCTGATTGATCTGACGGTCCGCTGCGACGGGGATACCCATATCGACGACCACCACAGCGTCGAGGATATCGGCATCGCGATGGGACAGGCCTTGTTGCAGGCGCTTGGCGATAAAAAAGGCATAGCGCGGTATGCCTGTGTGCATTTGCCGATGGACGAGACGCTGACACGGGTGGCCGTCGATGTGTCGGGCCGTCCGTTTCTGGTGTTCCGCACCCGCTTTGAAGTGGCCAAAATCGGCACATTCGACACCGAGCTGGTGCGCGAATGGTTTCAGGCCTTTGCGATCAATGCCGGTCTGACGCTGCATGTCGAGACGCTGTATGGTGACAATGCGCATCACATCGCCGAATCCTGCTTCAAGGGGTTGGCGCGGAGTTTGCGTGAGGCTTTGGCGGTCGATCCGCGCGAGGGGGGACGTGTTCCCTCCACCAAGGGTACATTATAAGGGCTTCACCATGGCTGTTTTTGCCATTTATGCGGCGTCCTCGCCGAACCGGCCGTCGCTTTCGCAACAGGCGGAAGCGGTGGTTGTGCGCGAGGGTTTTTCCTTCTGGGCGTTTCTGATGCCGTTTGTCTGGTGCGCCTATCATCGGGCATGGCGGCCGCTCGGCGCGCTGGTCGTCGTCAGTGCCGTGCTGGCTGTGCTCTTCAGTGACATCGGGCTGAACAACAGTTCTTTGATGCTGGTGATGGATGCGCTGGTTGCGCTGTTTGTCGGGCTTGCAGCCGCCGATCTGCGCGGCGCGGCCTTGTACCGGCAGGGCTTCGATCTGGTCAATGTGGTTGTGGCCGACAAGGAAGATACGGC
>CAIYZJ010000052.1 GCA_903930675.1 uncultured Hyphomicrobiales bacterium | reverse complement strand
GCCGCCAGCGCCGCCGTCGCAAACGTTTGCGGCAGGAGGAGCTGTTGGGCTGGCTGGTCGTGCCTTTGATTGTCTGGGGCTTGGTATGGTCAACCATTGAGTTGAAAGAACGGTTCGGATCCTTCCTGACCCCCATTTTGATGACATTGAAGCCGCAATCCCCTTAAACCGTTGGAATGTTTTTTGCGATGACTTCAAGCCCGCCTTCAAACAATGACGAGTCCGGCAGCCCGAATTGGGGCGCAGTGTTTGACGGGATCAAGGATGCTTTGCGGCTTCCGGCCTGGGTGGTATCGGCAGCTTTGATCGGTGTGGGTCCGCTGGCGCAAGCGGTGGGTCATCCGATCGGTGCGGCCATGGCATCCACCATTTTTGTCTGGGCCGGACCCGCACAAGTGCTGTTTTATGGCGGTTTGGCGTCCGGAATGGCCTATCCGGCATTGGCCTTTGTGATCGGCCTGTCCTCCATGCGGTTTTTGCCGATGACAATGACCGTGATGCAGATGTTGCGGCGTCCCAAACAATCCATTCTGATGCAATTTGCCATCGCGCATTTTGTCACGGTGACGGTTTGGGCCGAATGTTTGCGCCGCCTGCCCGATATGCGCGAGGACCGGAGGGTTCCCTATTTCTTCGGTTTCGCGATCTCCTGTCTGGTTCTCTCGACCTTCACCACCGCCTTCGGCTATGTGCTGGCGGGGAATGTGCCGACCCATTTTGCGGCGGGCCTGTTGTTTCTGACCCCTGTCTTTTTCACCTGTTCGATTTGCGCAGGGGCGCGCGACATGCCCGATTGGCTGGCCATCGGTATGGGGGCGGTGCTGGAACCGCTGGCCTTGCATGTGGCAGGGCCGGAATTCGATTTGCTGGTGACGGGCCTTGTCGGTGGCACGGTCGCCTTCATGATCAAAATGAACAGGCTCAACAATGCGGGGACACCCGCATGATCGAGTTGCTGGCCCCCTATGCGTTGATGCTGGTTGTTGCGGCTGTGCCGACCGGCATTTGGCGGGCAGGAGCCGTGGTGCTGTCGCGCTCGATTTCCAGCCAGTCGCTGGTGTTCGAATGGGTGCGTTTTGTCGCTACCGCCTTGCTGGCGGGTGTGGTGGCCAAATTGCTGGCCAATCCATCGGGCGCGCTGGCTCTTGCGCCCGATTGGGGACGGTTGGGGGCCGTGGTGGCTGCCTTTGCTGCCTTTATGGCCTTCCGCCGCTCGGTATTTGCCGGTGTGCTGACGGGTGAAACCATCCTGATCCTGTCGGTCTATGTGACCCAGCACTGACGGCCGCGCTTAGTGTCCGAGTGCGGCCTTGATCCGTCCGGCATAGTCGGCCAGCAGATCGCGGTTTTCCATTGTGCCGGTATGAGAGCGCATCGGCATGCCATTCCAGCGCGGAATCACATGGAAATGCAGGTGAAATACAACCTGACCACCCGCCGGCTCGGAAAATTGCTGGATGGTCAATCCGTCGGCTTCCATGCCTGAATGGACGGCGCGCGCGACCTTTTGTACACCCGCCATCATCGCGGCCAGTGCTTGCGCATCGATATCAATCATATTGCGGGCAGGCGACTTCGGGATCACCAGCACATGCCCGTCCGAACGCGGCATAATGTCCATGAAGGCGAGGCAATGGGCGTCCTCATAGACCTTTTCGCAAGGCAGTTCGCCGCGCAGGATTTTGGCAAAAATATTGTCTGGATCATAGGCAGCGGTCTGGGCGTGCAATGACATTTTATTCTCTTTCCCGGGTATCGGACGTGTCTATTTTACGAAACGGCGTGTGGGCCGCAAGTTCCTCATGCACGCGTTGCATATGGGCGCGTTCATGGTCGAGATAGTCCGACACGCCGCGCCGCAAGGCAGGATCGGCTATCCAATGGGCCGAATACGTAGTGGCGGGGGCATAGCCGCGTGCCAATTTATGCTCGCCTTGGGCGCCGGCCTCGACCCGTTTCAGCCCGCGCGCAATCGCAAAATCAATCGCCTGATGGTAGCAGACCTCGAAATGCAGGAAGGGGTGGTCTTCAATCGCCCCCCAATTGCGCCCGTAAAGGGCATCCGCGCCGATGAAATTGATGGCTCCGGCAATCGGGCGGCCCGCACGATCGGCCATGACCAGCAGGATTTGATCGGCCATACGCTCGCCGATCAGCGAGAAAAAGCGGCGGTTGAGATAGGGTCGCCCCCATTTGCGCGCGCCGGTATCCATATAGAATTCAAAAAACGCATCCCAATCGGCTTCGGTAATATCGCTGCCGCTCAACCGGCGGATGGTGATGCCGTTGCTTAACGCCGCTGCCCGTTCTTTGCGCAGGGCCTTGCGCTTGCGCGATTGCAGCGAGGCCAGAAAATCCTCGTATTGCGTATAATTGTTGTTGATCCAGTGGAACTGTTCGTCCTGCCGTTGCAAAAAGCCCTGTGCACCAAGGGCCTTCCAATCGACTTCTGGCAGAAAGGTCAGGTGGATGGACGAGGCTTCGACTTCCCCGCACAGGGCCTGCAAGCCGCCGATCAGCGCTTGCTTGATGGCGGGATCGTTGTTTTTGGCCAAGAGGCGCGGTCCGGTGGCGGGGGTGAAGGGCACCGACACCTGCAATTTGGGGTAATAGGAGCCGCCCGCATTCTCATAGGCCTGTGCCCAGCCGTGATCGAACACATATTCGCCCTGCGAATGGCTTTTGAGATAGCACGGTGCCACGCCAACCAATTCGCCGGCCTGATTGCGCACGACAATGTGTAGAGGCACCCATCCGGCCCGTTCGCCGACACAGCCCGATTCTTCGAGCGAGGATAAAAAGGCGTAGGAGACAAACGGATTGTCCGTGCCCGCGCAAGCATCCCAATCGCGCGCGGTCAGGGCTGTCAGGAGCGGCACAACGCCGATCTGGAGGGAGGACGGGTTTTGATCCATCACGCGCATGGCTTTTCCCGATCAGGGTTAAATGACGGATGCAAGGCTTTGATCTGTCTATTTGATTTCAAAAAGACCTTCAACTTCGACCAGCGCGTTGAGCGGCAGTTGCGCAACGCCGATGGTCGAGCGCGCATGGCGTCCCGCATCGCCAAAGACTTCGACCATCAGATCGGACGCGCCATTCATGACCTGGGGCAGCGAGGCGAAATCGGGGCGGCAATTGATAAAGCCACCCAGACGGACGCAACGGCTGACCCGATCCAGCGAGCCGACCACGGCTTTGATTTGCGCCAGCACATTGATGACGCAGAGGCGTGCGGCGGCCTGTCCGTCTTCCATCGTGGCGGTATCGCCCATCTTGCCGATATGGTCTGGGGCGAGCTTGCCTGCGGCGTCAAAGCACAACTGGCCCGACACAATCAGCGTCGATCCCGTCAGCACCGCACCGACATAATTGGCGACAGGGGCGGCGGGGGTAGGCAGGATAATGCCAAGATCACTCAAACGCTGTTCGATGGACGTGCTGTGCTGGCTCATGGTGATATTCCTGTCGTGACGGTGTATAGTCGGGAAACGGGCAAACGGATAAGGAATTTCTAATGTCAGGCCACTTTATGCAAGTTGTTTATCGTCGCCCTGTTTTATCCTTGTTATGCGCAAGTGTTTTGGCTCTTGCCCTGACAGGAACAGCTCGGTCTGCCCCCGAAAAAATCACGATGGGAGCCCATCGCGCAGTCTATGACCTGAAGCTTCTGCGCTCGCAAAATGGCGGGCCGGATGCCGCCAAAGGCCGCATTGTCATCGAATTCGCCGGTTCGGCATGCGAGGGCTATACGCAGACCATCCGTCAGGTGTTCGAGATTGCCTCGGCGGAAGGCGAATCCGAGCGGATCGATTTCCGTTCCACAACCTTCGAGGCCGGTGATTCCAACCGCTTCAATTTCATGCGCGATAACCGCAAAGCCTCGGAAAAGCCGGAAAAAACCGAGGGTTTTGTTGAAAAGCGCAATAAAAATACCACGCTTACCATCACCAAACCCAAGCGCAAGCCGAGCGATCTGCCCGAGGCGACCCTGTTTCCGACCGAACATATGATCGCGCTCATCAAGGCCGCCCAAGCGGGCCAGAACCGTTTCAATGCGCCCTTGTTCGACGGGACCGATGACGAGAACCGGGTGTTCGATACGGTTGCCGTGATCGGATCGGCCAAGACCGGGGACGAGACCAATCCTGCCGCGGCCCCTTTGGCGGGCATGTCGCGCTGGCCGATGGTCCTGAGCTTTTTCGAGCGCGAAAAGGGCGATGGCTTGCCTGTCCAGACCATGCGGTTCCAAGTCTACGCCAACGGGGTGATCAGTGCCATTGTCATTGATTTCGGCGAATTCGCTTTGGGCGGGGAGTTGACCTCGCTGACCATGCTCAAACCCTCCAAATGCGATAAATAAAGCCGGACGATGTGCTGGCTGTTCTTCTAGCCTTCGCGCAGACCATGATGATTGTGCGGGGTCATCCGCTGGTGGATTTGGACGAGGCGGGCCGGATCCATGGTGATGTCTGCACAAAAAGCCAGCAGCAGGCTCTCGTCCTCGAAGATATGATCCATGATCGCCAGCTGGAACAGCGGATCGGTGATCCTTTGGCGGATGTCTGACGGATCAATCCCCGTCAAAGCGAAAAAGCGGCTGAGACGCTCGTCATCTCCGGCAATGAAACCGAGGGCGGCAATCGCAATCTCCTCGCCCTGCGGGCTTGGCTGGACCACGGTTGAGGCTTTGGGATGGGCAGGCAT
>CAIYZJ010000051.1 GCA_903930675.1 uncultured Hyphomicrobiales bacterium | reverse complement strand
TGCCGTTTGAGGTGTCGACCAAGGCGGGAACCTGTCCGAAACGGCTGATCGCGCGGAATGCGTCGGTCTTGTGCGCGCCAGCGCGCAGGTCCATGTGATGATAGGCAAAAGGCTCTTGGGCCAGCGACAGCATCAAGGCCACTTTATAGCTTGGGCCCGACAAAAACAGGCCGTATAATTCAAAACGTGCGCTCATCGGAATAATCCTTCATCAAAAGAAACGATCCGCGTAAACAACAGCAAGCGATTGACTTAATCAAGCGCAATTCACCCCACGTCAGGTTGGTCCCCGTGCAACACGACATCGAGATCATCGTCCGCTTTACCCAGGATCATGCGGAATGGGCGGCACCGATTGTGTTTCTGCTGGCCTTTGCCGAATCCCTTGTGCTGGTCTCGATGCTGGTGCCTGCCACGTTCATTCTGATTGGCGTCGGCGGATTGATCGGCCTCAGCCATGTGGCCTTCATGCCGCTCTGGCTGGCAGCCACATTGGGAGCCGTGACGGGGGACTGGTTGTCCTTCTGGCTCGGGCAGCATTATCACGGGCCGATCAGCCGGATGTGGCCCTTTGCCAAGCGGCCTGATCTGCTGGAACGCGGGCAGCGTTTCTTTTTGAAATGGGGGGTCTACGGCGTATTTTTCGGCCGTTTTTTCGGGCCTCTCAGAGCCAGCGTGCCTTTGGCAGCGGGTGCCTGCGGCATGTCGGTTGTGGCCTTTCAATGGGCCAATGTGACCTCTGCCGCCCTGTGGGCCGCCATTATGCTCGGGCCGGGGGCTCTTGGGCTCCCGACCGTGATGAATTATCTGCCGAAATAATTATTCCAGCCCGATCTTGCCTTTCAGCAGATCGCTGACGCTCTGCGGATTGGCCTTGCCGCCGGTCTCTTTCATAACCTGACCGACAAACCAGCCGAGCATGCCGGGCTTGGTTTTCGCCTGTTCGGCCTTGTCGGGATTGGCCGCCAGCACGGCATCCACCGCCGCCTCGATCGCACCGGTATCGGTGACCTGTTTCATACCGCGTTCTTCAACGATCCTGAGCGGATCACCGCCTTCGGTAAAGACGATTTCGAACAGATCCTTGGCCATTTTGCCCGAGATCGTGCCGTTGGCAATCAGATCGACAATCGCGCCCAACTGGTCCGCCGAGACGGGCGAGGTCAAAACATCCTTGCCCTCCTTGTTGAGACGGCCGAACAGCTCGTTGATCACCCAATTGGCGGCAATCTTGCCGTCGCGGCCCTTTGCCACTGCCTCGAAATAATCGGCCTGTGCGCGTTCGGCCACCAGCACGCCCGCATCATAGGCAGGCAGGCCGTAACCGGCCATGAAACGCGCCTTTTTGGCGTCGGGCAATTCAGGCAGATGCGATTTCAACTCGTCGACAAAGGCCTGATCGAATTCGAGCGGCAACAGATCGGGATCGGGGAAATAGCGGTAATCATGCGCTTCTTCCTTGGAGCGCATCGAGCGGGTCTCGCCCTTGGCGGGATCGAACAGCCGTGTTTCCTGATCGATCTTGCCGCCGTCCTCGATGATCGCAATCTGGCGCCGCGCTTCTACGTCCACGGCCTGCCCGATGAAGCGGATCGAATTCACGTTCTTGATTTCGCAGCGGGTGCCCAGCGGCTCGCCGGGACGGCGTACCGAGACGTTGACGTCGGCGCGCAGCGAGCCTTCGTCCATATTGCCGTCACAAGTGCCCAAATACCGCATGATGGTGCGCAGCTTGGTGACATAGGCGCGGGCCTCTTCGGCGGAGCGCAAATCGGGCTTGGAGACGATTTCCATCAGCGCGACGCCGGAGCGGTTCAAATCGACATAGCTCATGGTCGGGTGCTGGTCGTGCAGGGATTTTCCTGCATCCTGTTCCAGATGCAACCGCTCGATCCCCACCGTGATCTGCGACCCGTCGACCAGATCGACGATCACCTTGCCCTCGCCGACAATCGGATATTTGTACTGGCTGATCTGGTAGCCCTGCGGCAGATCGGGGTAGAAATAGTTTTTGCGGTCGAACACCGAGCGCAAATGGATTTCGGCTTCCAGCCCCAAACCGGTGCGCACGGCCTGACTCACACATTCCTCGTTGATCACTGGCAACATGCCCGGCATGGCCGCATCGACCAGCGAGACATGGCTGTTCTGATCACCGCCGAAATCGGTTGAGGCCCCCGAGAACAATTTGGACTTCGAGGTCACCTGTGCATGGATTTCCATGCCGATCACCACTTCCCAATCGCCGGTCGCGCCCTTGATCAGTTTCTTTGGATCAACTGTTGCGTTCATCATGCTCGAGCTCACGTGTTGGTAACAATATCAGGATTGGCCAATATCGGAATTGGACAAGATCAGGATTTAACCTTGCGGGCCGTATAGCCCGCAATCGCCCATAAACAGCCCGCCAGCACCCTGAAAAAAGCATGGGCACCACCGAACATAAAACCGCCTTCAAACCAGTCCAGCCCCAGCAACCCGGCAACAAAGCCTGTCACCGTACCCGCCAGCCCCGCCAATAGACCGGCGAGGATCAACTTGCCTTTCTGGTCCGCATGCCAGCCCATCCACAAGCCGATGGCCACCACAACCGGATCAATGAAGGCGAAGAGAATAACGCCATGAAAGGGCTCTATATCTGTCAGGATTTTTTCCCAAGTCAGTCCCGTTCCAGTCAGTGCCATTTCAACGCCACCATACCCTTCTTGTTTCTCGTTCCACTCACGCCCACCATGCCTGTTGCGGCTTGAAATGCCCTGCCGCCTGCTCGATCACTTCGGCGATCGAGAACAGGGCTTCCTCGTCGAACGGTCGGCCGATCAGCTGCAATCCGAGCGGCAAACCGCCAGCCGACAGACCGGCAGGCAAAGCCAGACCGGGCAAACCGGCCATATTCACGGTCACCGTGAATATATCGTTGAGATACATTTCCACCGGATCGGATGCCCCCATTTCGCCGATGCCGAAGGCGGGCGACGGCGTGGCGGGGGTCAGGATCGCATCGACGCCCGCATGATAGACATTTTCGAAATCCTGACGGATCAGCGTGCGGATTTTCTGGGCGCGGACGTAATAGGCATCGTAATAACCGGCCGACAGCACATAGGTGCCGATCATGATGCGGCGGCGGACCTCGCTGCCGAAACCGGCGGCGCGGGTCTTTTCATACATGTCGGCAATGTCCTTGCCCGGCACCCGCAAGCCATAACGCACGCCGTCATAACGGGCGAGGTTGGAGGAGGCTTCGGCAGGGGCGACAATGTAATAGGCCGGCAAAGCATATTTGGTGTGGGGCAGCGAGACATCGACAATCTCGGCACCGGCATCACGCAACCATTGCACGCCTTTCAGCCACAACCGGTCGATTTCTTCCGACAGGCCATCCACCCGATATTCTTTCGGAATACCGATCTTCATGCCCTTGATCGAACGGCCCACTGCCGCCTCGTAATCGGGCACGGCACGGTCGACCGAGGTCGTGTCCTTGGCGTCATGGCCGGCCATCGAGCGCAGCATGATCGCGCTGTCGCGCACGGTGCGGGCAATGGGACCAGCCTGATCGAGCGAGGAGGCGAAAGCCACAATGCCCCAGCGCGAGCAGCGGCCATAGGTCGGCTTGATGCCGACAGTGCCGGTAAAGGCCGCAGGCTGGCGGATCGAGCCGCCGGTATCGGTAGCGGTTGCACCAAGACAGAGATGCGCGGCCACCGCAGCCGAAGACCCGCCCGAGGAACCACCGGGGACCAACAAGCCCTTTTTGTCACCTTTCAAAGCGGCATCGAGCTTGTCCTGCGGCCACTCGGGCGGTGCCCAGGGCGACACCACGGGGCCGAAAGACGAGCTTTCATTGGACGAGCCCATGGCGAATTCGTCATTGTTGAGCTTGCCGAGCATCACCGCGCCGTCACGCCACAATTGGCTGGTGACGGTTGATTCATATTGCGGGGTGAAATCCCCGAGAATGTTGGAACAGGCCGTCGTGCGCACCCCTTGGGTGGCATAGAGATCCTTGATGCCGAGCGGAATGCCTTCGAGCGGTCCGGCCTCGCCCTTGGCGAGCTTTTCGTCGGATTTGGCGGCCATGGCCAGTGCCTGATCGGGCGTTTCCAGCACATAGGCATTGAGCGCACGCGCCTGTTCCATCGCCGCCAGATGCGCCTTGGTCAGCTCGCTGGCCGAAATCGTTTTGGAGCGAAGCGCATCACGGGCTTCGGCAAGTGTCAGTTGTGTCAGATCGGTCATGCGACAAGCGCCTTTTGATAGAAAGCAGAACTCGGAATATCGGGATAGTGCAGGACAGGACCGCAACGCTCAAAACCCGCACGCTCGTAAACACGCCATGCGGCATCAAGGCCCAGACCGGTTTCAAGCACCAGTTGCGTCAGGCCTTCGGCGCGTGCCAGAGCCTCGATGGCTTCGACAATACCGCCGCCAATCTTGCGGCCCTGATGGCTGGGGCGGGTATACATGCGTTTGACCTCGCCAATGCCTTTGCCATGCCGTCTGAGTGCCCCGCAGGCCACAGCCGTTCCGCCGTCACGGGCGATAAACACCGTGGTATAGGGCTGGCTCATCTGCTCGACCGTCAGATGCGAACACACCTCGGGCGGAAACAGCGACAGCAGATAGGTGTTCAGCTCGGCAATCAGCTGCCTCACCTCGTCCTGCAACGGCGTTTCGATGGCGATGGTCACCGGCATGGCTTACTCCACCACCTTCGGGACAATGAAGAAGTGATCATCGGAGGCGGGCGCATTGGCGGTGACGCGGTCGGCATAGAAGCCGTCTGTCACCTCGTCGACGCGCTTTTTCATGGCCATCGGGGTCACCGAGGTCATCGGTTCGACGCCGGATACGTCGACTTCATCGAGTTGCGCCACAAAATCGAGAATGGCGTTCAACTCGCCCTGCAAATGCGGCACTTCGTCATCGGTCACGGCAATGCGTGCCAGATGGGCGATACGGCGGACAGTCGCCTGATCAACAGACATCAGCTTCTCCGATAAGCACGGGGAGCGGCACGAGGCCGCCGGACCCTGAAACCCTGAGGCGCAATCCCCGACACCGATCACGGCAACGAGGGAATAACAGCATCTTGTGCACCGCTTCTAACACCAGCACCCGTTGCAACTCAACAGGGATGGTGCGGATCGGTCCGCTTAAAGTGTGACAGCCTGCCCCTTTTCGGGCAGCAGCACCTTGGTTTGGGACCCTTCAAGCGCCTTGGTGAACAGATCGGGATTTTGATCCAGCACACCGAAGGTCGCATAATGGCATGGCACCACCGCCTCGAACTGGAAGAAGCGCTTGACCGCCAGTGCCGCCACCTTGCCGCCCATGGTGAAACGGTCGCCGATCGGCACAAGGCCGATATGGGGCTGGTAGATCTCGTGGATCAGGGCCATATCGCCGAAAATATCGGTATCGCCAATGTGATAGACCGTCTTTGAGCCGGGCACGGTGATGATCATGCCATTGGCCGACCCCAGCGGCACACCGGTCTTGCCGTCCATATGGGCGGAGGAATGATCGGCCCGCACCATCGAGACCGAAAAACCATCCTGCTGCACGGTGCCGCCGGTGTTCATCGGATCGATGTTCTGCAAGCCCTGCGCCGACAGCCACATGCACAATTCGTAATTGGCCACGACTTTTGCGCCTGTCTTGGCCGCAATATCGAGCGTGTCGCCGACATGATCGGCATGGCCATGGGTGAGAACGATGGTGTCGACGCCCTTGATGGCGGCATCGCGGTCTCCCGCAAAGGCCGGATTGCCGGTGAAAAACGGATCGAGCAGAACCGCCTTGCCATTGAAATCAAGCCGGAAGGCGGAATGGCCATACCAAGTGAGCTGCATCGGACAATCTCCATCTCAAAAAAAACGCAGTCAGGACGTGCGGAACACAAGATAAGCCAGTTTACCTGCCGGTTCCAGCACTGCGGCGAAACAATCGCGCGGATTGCGGCAGAGAAGACGCCCCCCCTGCTCGCTGGTCTCAAAAGCCGATAAACGACCGCCGCAGGGGCGGTCGTTACTGCTTATTCAGCCGGTTTTTTGGCCGCTGGCTTTTTAGCCGGAGCCTTTTTGGCGGCAGGTTTTTTGGCGGCGGGCTTTTTGGCCGCCGTTTTGGTGGCCGTCTTTTTAGCAGGTGCCTTTTTCGCCGCCGTCTTTTTGGGCGTCACACC
>CAIYZJ010000050.1 GCA_903930675.1 uncultured Hyphomicrobiales bacterium | reverse complement strand
GTGCGGGGGGGCGGGTGCGGTCTTGCCGACGGCACCGAGATGTTGATCGAGTATGGCCTGATCCTGCAACAGGTCGGCACTGGCAGCATGATGGACGATGCTGCCGCGATCCAGAATAATCGCGTCATCGGTGAAGCCGAGAATCTTCTGGGCTTTTTGTTCGACAATGATCATCGACAGGCCTTCGTCCCGCGCCAGACCGCGCAAGGCATGCAGCACTTCATCGACAATGATCGGGGCAAGGCCTTCCGTCGGCTCGTCCAGCAACAGCAGGCGCGGATTGAGCACCAGCGCGCGGCCGATCGCCAGCATCTGCTGTTCGCCGCCCGACAGCTGGTTGCCGAGATTGCGGCGGCGTTCTTTCAAGCGCGGAAACATCTCGTAGACGCGGGCGACGGTCCACGGGCCATCGCAGGCCACCGCCGTCATGTTTTCCTCGACGGTCAGTGATTTGAAAATATTGCGCTCCTGCGGCACCCAGCCGATGCCGCTATGGGCGCGTTGTTCGGCCGGCATCGTGGTGATGTCCTTGCCACTGAAAGTGATGCGTCCGCCCTGCCATGTGGTCAGGCCGATCAAAGAATTGATCAGCGTGGTTTTGCCGGTGCCATTGCGGCCCAGCAAAGCCAGCGAGCGGCCGTCTTTGAGCGACAGCGACAATCCGTTGAGCACACGCGCCTCGCCATAGCCTGCGGCCAGATTGTCGAGCGTCAGAAGATCGGAACGGGCTGGCTCACTCATGGCCGGATTCTCCCAGATAGACCGCGCGCACTTGCGGATCGCGCGCGATCTCGTCGACACCGCCTTCGGTCAGCAAGGCACCATTGACCATCACCGAGATGCGATCGGCAAAGCTGAACACCAGATCCATATCATGCTCGATCAGCACGACCGTGACATCTTTGGGCAGAGCGGCCAGAATGTCGATAATCTCGTGACGCTCTTCCTCCGGCACGCCCGCGGCAGGTTCGTCGAGCAGCAGCACGCGCGGCTTGCAGGCAATCGCCAGAGCAATTTCAAGCAGGCGCTGTTTGCCATAGGGCAAAAAGCGGGTCTGTTGCATCATCACATCGCGCAAGCCGAAGCGGGTGAGGATCTCCTCGGCCTCGTCGACATGGGCTTTGTCGGATCCCGCCACCCGCCACCAATCGCGGCCCTGTTGGTTGCGTTCCGAGACCGCCAGACACAGCGATTGCAACGGGCTCATATCGGCAAACAACTGGTTGATCTGGAAGGTGCGCACCAGCCCGCGCTGCACCCGTGCATGCTGGCTGAGTCGGGTGATGTTTTCGCCCTCAAGCGTGATGTTCCCTTGCGAGGGCGTCAGCACGCCCGTCAACAGATTGATCAAGGTGGTCTTGCCCGCCCCGTTCGGTCCGATCAGCGCGTGACGGGCGCCGGTGTGGATGGTCAGCGAGACATGATCGGTAGCCCGCAAGCCACCGAAATTCTTGACCAGATCATGGGTGGCCAGTGCGATGCTCATGCCGCACCTCCTTTGCCGCCGAGGCGTGCGACCATGGATTGAACGCCGGTCTTGATGCGGTCATGGCCGACCAGCACCAGACAGACCAGCACCAGACCGATCCAGAATTCCCAATATTGCGGTGTGATGCCCGCCAGCCAATCCTGCATCAGGGTAAACATGATCGCGCCGATGATCCCGCCATAGAGCCAGCCGACCCCGCCGATCACCAGCACCAGCATCACATCGGCCGAGCGGTGGAAATCCAGCACATCAAGCGAGACGAGCTGTGTCGTCTGCGCCGAAAGCGCACCGGCTATCCCCGCAAACGCCGCCGACAGCGTATAGATGGCCACCAGCCTGCCTGATACCGAAATGCCGATGGCACCCGCGCGCAAGGCATTGCCTTTGACCGCGCGCAGCGACAGACCAAAGGTCGAGTGCACGATTTTGCGCGCCAGCAAAAACAGCAAAAACAGCACCGTCAGCGCATAGAGATAGGCGGTCTTGCCGAACAGGTCGAAGCTGAACAGCCCGAGCACAGGCCCCACCATCATGCCCTGCAAACCATCGGCTCCGCCGGTGATCGGGGCCATGCGGTTGGCGAGTTCGAACAGCATCAGGGCAATACCCAAAGTCACCATCAACCGCGTCAGATCACTGCCGCGCAGCAGCAGGAAGCTGGTCAGCCAGCCGATCACGGCGGCCACAAAGGCCGCCACGCCAAGCCCGAGCAAAGGATCACCCATGCCATGCTTGGCCATCAGTCCCGCCGCATAGGCCCCCACCCCGAAAAAGGCGGCATGGCCGAGCGAGACAATGCCGCCATAGCCGAGGATCAGATCGAGCGACAAAGCGAACAGGCCCATAATCGCAATCTGGCTGAACAGCAGGGCTTTGGAGGGAAACACAAACAGCACGGCGAGGCTCGACAGCCAGAACAGGCTTTCGCTCCAGCGCCAGCGCGCCTGATCAAGCATCATCTGATGGGCGGACGGGGCCATGCTCATTTCCCCTTGCTGCGGCTGAACAGACCTTGCGGGCGGATGATCAGCACCACCAACATCAAGGCATAAATGATGAACGCGCCGATTTGCGGCACGTAATATTTGCCGCCGACATCGGCAATACCGAGGATCAGCGAGGCGAAAAAGGCGCCCGTGATGCCGCTGGTGCCGCCCACCGTCACCACGATCAGAAAATAGATCATGAATTTGATCGGAAAGGTCGGGTCCATCCCGAGAATGTCGGTCCCCAGTGCCCCGCCCAATCCCGCCAGACCGGAGCCGACGGCAAATGTGATGGCAAACACCGTATTCACATTGATGCCCATGCCGCGTGCCACACGCGGATCATCGACAGCGGCACGCAACTGGCTGCCGAACCGCGTCTTGACCAGCAGCATCTGGATGGTCACAGCGAGGCAACCGCACAGAGCGATGATAAATACCCGATAGAGCCCGATGCTGCCGCCGAAGATATCGATGCGGCCTTTCAGTATCTCGGGCAATTTGACGGTTTGTTGCTGCGAGCCGATCACATAATCGACAGCCGCCACCGCCATGAACACGATGCCGATGGTGAACAGCACCTGATCGAGATGGCTGCGCGCATAAAGCCTGCGATAGAGCGTGCGCTCCAACACCATGCCGAGTGCGGCTGAAAACAGAAAAGCCAGAGGCAGGCAGAGCAGAAACGGGACACCCAAACGGTTGATCAGAAACGCGGTGATATAGCCGCCCGCCATCGAGAACACGCCATGCGACAGGTTGATGAAATTCATCAGGCCCATGGTCACGCTCAGTCCGCAAGCCAGCACGAACAAGAGCATCCCGTAAGCGATACCATCAAAAAGGATCGTCAGCATGGAAGGGGTCTTTTCATGTCACAGGCTTCGGGATCAAAACAAGCAGAGGCAGTCTGTCGAATAACGGGGGGACGAAACGGCACAATAAAACCGTTCGCGTCCCCCCTTGTCATGCGCGTCACGCCTTGAAGGGCGAGACGTTATTTCTTGGCGGCTTTGAAAGGATCCTTGACCGCTTCGATGGTCGAGAATTCCTGGTTGTAAAGCTCGGTTCCGACTTTCTCGACCTTGCGCACATAGATGTTTTGCACAATATCGCGGGTGTCGGGATCAATCGACACAGGACCGCGCACCGAGGTCCAGCTCATGCCTTTCATGGCCGCAATCAGGCCTTCGCCATCGGTGTTGCCTTTGGTCTTTTCCAGAGCCTTGTAGATCAGCTGCATGCCGTCATAGGCACCGACCGCCATGAAGTTGGGACGCATATTGTTGTTGGCTTTGCGGAAGGCTTCGACAAACACCTTGTTTTCGGGCGAGTTGTGGGAGGCCGAATAGTGATGGGTGTTGACCACGCCCAAAGCTGCATCGCCGATTTCCTGCAACAGATCATCATCGGTCACGTCACCGGTGGCAATCAGCTTGATGCCTGCCTTGTCAAAGCCGCGCTCGACAAATTGTTTCATGAAGGCCGCGCCGAAGCCCGATGGCACAAACACGAACACCGCATCAGGAGAGGCATCCTTCACACGCTGCAGGAAGGGAGCGAAATCGGGATTGCGCAAAGGCACGCGCAGATTTTCGACAACCGTGCCGCCGCCCTTGGTCATGGTCTCGCTGAACCACTTTTCGGCATCGAGACCCGGGCCGTAATCGGTGACCAGTGTTACGACTTTCTTGATGTTGTTTTTCAGGCTCCATTCCGCCATCGGCACCGAGGCCTGCGGCAAAGTGAAGCTGGTGCGCACGATGAAGGGCGACTGTTCGGTGATCATGGCGGTCGCTGCGGCCGTCACGATCTGCGGCACTTTGGCCTGTGTTGCCAGCGGGGCCACAGACAGCGCCAGCGGGGTCAGGCCGAAGCCGAGCAACACGCTGACCTTGTCATTGACGATCAGTTCCTGCGCCAGACGCTTGGTCACATCGGGTGCGCCGGTGTCGTCCTTGATGATCAGTTCGATGGTCTTGCCCGCGACCTTTGCGCCGTTTTGCTGGATGAACAGCTTGGCGGCCGCTTCCTGCTGGCGACCGGTCGAGCTGGAAGGGCCGGTCATCGGCAGGATCATGCCGATCTTGACGGTCTCTTGCGCCGAAGCGGGCTGCGCCAGCTGCGGGGCCAGCAGGCCAAGGCCTGCCAGCACGGGGGCGGCCAGCCAGACGCGTTTGGAAAATGTGTGGTTGCTCATCGGTGTCCCTCTCTGGTGATCGGTTCTTCACGGTGTTTGTTCACCATGCGAACGTTTTTTCATATTGCGAACATTTTATCGTCTTGTGGCCCCCAGCGTCAAGGCAAGCGCCCGACCGGTCCCCTCAAATCGGACCGGTCGAACGCGCCTTGTTGCACGGGGCTTCAGTCTGTGTGGTTCGGGACCGCGTAAGGGGACAGCGCGCGTTTGAGGAAACGGCCTCCCCCGGGCTTGCCCACCACCTTGCCGTCATCAAACACGACGTCGCCGCGCAGGATGGTTTTGACCGGCCAGCCTTTGACCTCGTATCCCTCCCATGGCGTATAATCCGCACCGTGATGCAACAGGTCTTGAGAGATGGTCACGGTGCGGTTGGCGTCCCACAATACCAGATCGGCATCCGCGCCCACGGCAATCGAGCCTTTTTGCGGATAGAGGCCGTAAATCTTGGCGTGGTTGGTCGAGGTCAGCGCGACGAATTGCTCCAGCGTGATTCGGCCTTTCGACACGCCTTCCGAAAACAGGATCGGCAACCGTGTTTCGACACCGGGAATCCCGTTGGGCACATAGCGGAAGGATTGCTTGCCCTTGGGGTTCAGCTTGCCCTCGGGGCTGTCATAGACAAAGGGGCAGTGATCGGACGAGAAGGTCTGGAACACGCCGGTGCGCAATCCTTCCCAGATGGCTTCCCAGCCGTCGCGGTCGCGCGGGGGCGGGGAGCAGACATATTTGCCGCCGGTCTCGTCGAAATTCTTGCCCTTCATATCCTCTTCGGTCAGCGAGATATATTGCGGGCAGGTTTCACCATAGACTTTGAGTCCGCGCTGTTGCGCCCAGCGGATTTGTTCCATCGCCTGACGGCCCGACACATGCACGATCATGATCGGCACGTCGACCAGTTCTGCGTGGCTGATGGCGCGGTGGGCGGCTTCGCGCTCGACAAGTTCGGGACGCGATTTGCCATGATAATAGGGCGCGGTCTTGCCTGCCGCTTCCAGCCGTTCGGTCATGAATTTGATGGAATCATAGCCCTCGCAATGAACCATCACCAAGGCCTTCTCGCGCCGTGCCACATCGAACACATCAAGCAATTGGCGGTCATTGAGAACCATTTCGTCATAGGTCATGAACACCTTGAACGAGGTGTAGCCATCGGCCACCAGTGCGGGCAGTTCCTGCCCCAAAATCGACGGGGTCGGATCGGTGATGATCAGATGGATGCCGTAATCGGCAATGCAGTTTCCTTCCGCCAGTTTTTGGTATTCCGTCACGCTCTCGCGCAAGGAGGCGCCGCGCGGTTGGGTGGCAAAGGGAATGATGGTGGTATTGCCGCCCGCCACCGCCGCCATCGAGCCGGAGGTGAAGTCATCGGCCATACGGATGCCCGGGCTGTTCTGGCACAGATGCACATGGCTATCGATGCCGCCCGGCATGACCAGAAGTCCCGTGGCGTCGATCTCGGATTTGGCTCCGGTAATGCGGTCGGCCAGTGCGGCGATGCGGCCGTCCCTGATGCCGATGTCGCATTGCATCACATCGGATGCGGTCACCACCGTACCGCCTCTGACCGCTACATCAAAATCACCCATAAGAGCCTCTCCTTTGAACAATATAGTGCCGGATTTTCTGATAATTGCCGGTCAATGCAAGATGTTTCGGCTGTTTTCTGCCGGATTTATACTGTGTTTATGCCTGTTTTTTTGGCTGGTCATGCTCGATCAGCTCCCATGCCTGTTCGGCGGTCTCGGCATAGTGGATCATATCGAGATCGGCGGTACTGATCATGCCATGGCTGACCAGGGCGTCGAAATTGACGATGCCCGACCAATAGGCTTTGTCAAACAGCACGAACCGGCTTTTGGTAGATTTTCCTGTCTGGCTCAGTGTGAGCAATTCGAACAATTCATCAAATGTCCCGAACCCGCCCGGAAAGGCGACAATAGCGCGGGCACGCATGGCAAAATGCATTTTGCGCATGGCGAAATAATGAAAGTTCATCGTCAGTTCCGGCGTCATATAGGGGTTTGGGAACTGTTCGTGCGGCAAGGTGATGTTGAGCCCGATCGAGGGCGCGCCGACCTCGAAGGCTCCGCGATTGGCCGCCTCCATGATCCCCGGTCCGCCGCCCGTGCAAATCACGTTATGACGCTCTCCGGTCACGGGATCGGGATTGGTGCCATGGGCCGAACACATGCGGGCGAAACGGCGGGCCTCGTGATACCAGAACGGCTGGCGGCCCGGCCCGTCCTCGCGCACCCGCGCGCTGCCGAACACCACCACGGTGGACATGATGTTCCATGCCCGCATGATCTCCTCGGTCTTTTCGTATTCGAGCATGAACCGCATGCCGCGCTGCGAATCGCTCAACAGGAAATCCTGATCGAGAACCGGCAGGCGATAGCTGGGCGAGGCCATTTGCTTGTCCGATGACAGCTGTGCAGGAGACTGCGGCGGCAACTCCACCGGTGGCTTTTGTGCGGTAATGTACGCCGTCAGTGCAGGCGGCTTGTGATTGGCCATCAAATCCATCCCCGTTTCGGGCCGGTCAATAGGGCAGTCCGACATAGTTTTCCGCAAGGGCTGTCATCGCAGCGCGGGACGAAAACAGATAGGCCAGTTCGGCCTTCTGCATCTTGGTTTCAAACGCCGGCTGGTCGGGGAAACGGTGCAGCATGGTGGTCATCCACCACGAGAAACGCTCGGCCTTCCACACCCGTGCCAAGGCTTTTTCGGCATAGCCATCCAGTCCGTCGGACTTGCCGTGATGATAGAAATCTTTCAAGCCCTGCCAGAGATAATAGACATCGGAAGCCGCGAGATTGAGGCCCTTGGCTCCGGTAGGGGGAACGATATGGGCGGCATCTCCGGCCAGAAACAATCGGCCGTAGCGCATCGGCTCGGCCACGAAAGAGCGCAAGGGGGCAATGCTTTTTTCAATGGAGGGCCCGCGCACCAGACGGGACTGGTGGGCGTCAGGCAGACGGGCCTGCAAGGCATCCCAGAAGCGCTCGTCGGACCAATCCTCGATTTTCTCGTCCAATCCGCATTGGATGTAATAGCGCGAGCGCGTTTGCGAGCGCATCGAGCACAGCGCAAAGCCGCGCGGATCATTGATATAGATCAGCTCGTCATCGACCGGCGGGGTATCGGACAACAGGCCCAGCCAGCCGAACGGATAGACCCGCTCATAGGTTTTCAGGACATCGGCGGGAATCGAACGGCGGCTGACGCCGTGGAACCCATCACAACCGGCCACCACATCGCAGGCCATTTCGTGTTCCACCCCGTCCTTGCGGTAGCGGACAACCGGACGCGTGCTGTCGAGACCGGACAGGCTGACATCTTCTGCGTCATAAATCGTGGTGGCTCCGCTTGCCGCGCGTGCATCCATCAGGTCACGCGTCACCTCGGTCTGGCCATAGACCAGAACGCTTGATCCGGTCAGCTCCCGGAAGTCGATGCGGTGCATCTCACCGTCGACCATGAGTGCCGTGCCGTGATGGACAATGCCCTCTTTGTCCATCCTCTCCGAGCATCCGGCTTGCCGCATCAGCGACACCGCGCCTTGTTCGAGCACGCCTGCTCGGATGCGTCCCAGGACATAATCGGGACTGCGCTGTTCGAGAATCACGGTCTCGATGCCCGATGTCCGAAGCAACTGCCCCAACAGCAAGCCTGCCGGACCGGCCCCTATGATCACAACAGATACGGATTTCATATGTCTTGCCCCGCTTGTATTTCATCCGTTTGACACCCTTATCGGGGCAAAAGGATTGTATATAAGGACTATTGTTAGCCCAGACCATGCCGAGGTCAAAAGAATATCGCTGCCGGGATGACAAATTGCCCGAATTTTGAACAGTCCGGTCAGCGTCAATAATAAGGAATAGACAAATGAGGTCATTCCGGCCTTAAATACAGCGTGTAAGGAATTCAGCACCCGGGAATCGGGGCGATGTGTGGAGGAAATAATGACGAATTTTACACGGCGCAGTTTTACATCTGCTTTGGCTCTGGGTGTTGCAGCTCCTGCATTCTTGCGGAGTGCCTCGGCACAATCGGCAACAATCAAAATCGGTCAGGTTGTCCCCATCACGGGACCAGCCGCAGAAGCGGGCAAATATGCCATGGCCGGCGCAAAGATCGCGTTGGATGAAATCAACAAAAAAGGCGGAATTCTCGGCAAGCAGGTCGAAATCATCACCGAAGATGACCAGACAACCAATCCCGGCGCGGTGCTTGCCTTCTCGAAACTGGCCACCAATCCCGATATCGTTGCCTTTGTAACTTCGATCCGCTCGACACAGGTGCATGCCATGGCGCCCGATATCGCCAAGATCGCCAAGCCGACCATGTTCGGCGGTACCGATCCGACCTTGACCAAGCTCGGCAATCCATGGCTGTTCCGCTGCCGCCCCAATGACACTTACTCCGGCAAGGTGATCGCGGAATTCGGCGTGAAGGAACTTGGTTTGAAGAAGTGGGGCATTGTCCACTCCACCGACGCCTTCGGCACCAACGGTATGAAGGCACTTGAATCATCATTGCTGGCTTTGGGTGTCACACCTGTGGCCATCCAGGGTTATGCCAACCAGTCGCAGGATTTCACGCCAGTCGTGCTGGCTTTGAAGCAGGCCGGTATCGACATCATCTCGTCCTACTTCACCTTCGAGAATGATCTGGGCATTTTCGCACGCCAGTTGCGCCAGCTCGGCGTGAATGCACCATGGGTTGGCTCGCCTTCCATCGTCAATACCACAGCGATCAAGCTGGCCGGTGCCGCGCTCAACAACACCTACGGTGTGGCCGATTATGCCGAGGATTCCTCGCCCGAAGCCAAGGCTTTTGCCGACACCTACCGCTCGATTATGAAAGTCGCGCCCGACAACCAGTCATCCTGGACCTATGACGGCATGCATTTGCTGGCTGTTGCCATCAACAAGGCAGGCAAAACCGATCCGGCAGCAGTGCGTGATGCAATGTTGTCGATCAAGGGTTATAAAGGTGCCGAAGGCGAGTATAATTTCAATGCCAATGGCGACGGCCTGCACGGCTACAATGTCGTGAAGAATGTCGGCGGCAAGATCGAATTTGCCAAGCATATCGAATTCCCGGCCTGATCCGGTTTCGCAATGAAAGGGCCGCCCCGCTAATATGAGCGGGGCGGTTTCCTCCGGTCACAGATTTTGTCTGTTTCCAGCCTGTTATTCTGACCTTCCGGTGATCTTATGGACATGGTTTTTCAACTCCTCTTTCAGGGGATTGGCATTGGCTCGGTCTATGCGCTTGTCGCGCTGGGCTTTGTGCTGATTTTTCGTGCCACCAATGTCGTCAATTTCGCACAAGGCGAATTCTCGATGGTGGCGGCGTTCTTGATGGTGATCTTTTCCGTCGATCTGGAATGGCCATACTGGATCTCGTTTCTCCTGTCGCTCGGCGGCATGGCGATCTACGGGGCCTTGTTCAATCTCGGGGTCTATTTCCCCCTGCGCCATCGCACCTATCTGCCGGTGATCATTTCGACGATCGGCGCCTCGATTCTGGTGTCCAATTCGACGCTGGCTCTGTACGGCCCGCAGCCGCAGGTGCTGCAGCCCTTGCTCGATTTCCCCGGCTTCAACATCGGCACCGTCTATCTCGATGCCCAGTATTTGCTGATCATCGGTTTGACGGTTGTGCTTGTCGCCTTCCAATACTGGTTCTTCGAACACACGCTGCTCGGCAAGAAGCTTCAAGCGACTTCGCAGGACAAGGAAATGGCCTCTTTGCTTGGGATTCCTGTTGCCACCATGATCATGCTGACCTTTGTCTACAGCGCGATGATCGGCGGTCTGGCAGGCATTCTGGTCGCGCCGATCCTGTTCGTGTCGATCCATATGGGCGGCACCATCGCACTGAAAGCCTTCGCGGCCACGATTATCGGCGGGTTCGGCGATGTGGCGGGGGCGATTATCGGCGGTCTGGCGTTGGGGGTGATCGAAACCTTCGGGGCGGCCTATGTGTCCGTTCCCTATAAAGACGGTTTTGCCTTCCTTGTATTGGTGGCCTTCCTTGTGTTCCGGCCCCAGGGCATTTTCGGCGAACGTGTGGCGGAAAAAGCATGAGCAGCATGATTGAAATTTATCGCGCTTCCGCGCAAAGGAAGCAGCGGGGACTTCTCGCTTATATCGCGTTGATTGCGGTGTTGGTCTATGTGGCCGCGACCACCACATTCGACGGATATGTCACAAATATTCTGATGCAGGCTGTCACCTATGCGGTGGCGGTGATGGGCCTCACGGTTGTTTTGGGCCTGTGCGGACAGATCAACCTCGCGCAAGCCGCCTTTTTCGGGCTTGGCGCCTATGCGGTCGGTCTCGGCACGGTCGACTACGGCCTGTCCTATTGGATCTGCATGGGGCTTGGACTGATTGTGGTGTTTGCCTTCGGGGCCTTTCTGGGCACCTCGACCATCCGGCTCGGCGGACACTATCTGGCGATGGTGACCATCTCCTTCCAGCAAATCCTGACGCTGGTCATGATCAACTGGATTCCTGTGACCCATGGTCCTGATGGCGTCTCGCGCATTCTGAAGCCGAACCTGTTCAATACCCCGCAAAGCTATCTTGCGTTCTGCGTGGTTGTGCTGGCGGTGGTGGGCTATCTGGTCTGGCAATTGCCTTCGACCAAGCTGGGCCGCGCCATGCGCGCGGTGCGTGACAACGAGCTGGCAGCCGGTGTGACCGGCATCGACATCCAGCGCACCAAAGTGACGGCTTTTGCCATTTGCGCTCTGTTGGGCGGTCTGGGTGGCGGGCTGTTTGCCGGTGGCTTTTCCTATGTCAGTCCCGACCAGTTTTCTTTTGCAGAATCCATCGTCTTTCTGACCATGGTGCTGTTGGGCGGTGTGGCCTCGCCGATCGGGGCTGTCATCGGCACCGGTTTGCTGATCCTGATTCCGGAATGGCTGCGCTTTTTGAAATCCATTCCCGGCCTGTATCTGGCCATTTACGGGTTGGCAGTGATTTTGATCGTGCTGTTCATGCCCGACGGGATCTGGGGCTTTGTGGTGCAGCAGTTCAAAAAACTGCGAGGCAGTTTGCGGTTGTCGGCTGAATTGCCGGAACTGACTTTGGTGCAAACCCAAGCCCATGCCGATGATGTGCTGGTGGTCAACAATCTGGCCAAGCATTTCGGCGGGTTGAAGGCGGTGGACGATATTTCCTTCGTGGTCAAACGCGGCAGCGTGCACGCGCTGATCGGGCCGAACGGCTCGGGCAAAACCACCACGCTCAACGTCCTGTCGGGCCTGTATACCCCGACAGCGGGTGCGGTGCAGCTTGACGGGCAGGACATCACCCATTTCGCCCCGCATGAGCGCACAGCGTCGGGATTGGGCCGCACCTTCCAGAATATCCGGCTGTTCCGCTCGATGACCGCTCTGGAAAATGTCATCATCGGGGTAGAGCGTCCGGGCAATCCGGTTGATCATGCTCCGATTGCACTGGAAGGACGTGCCCGCTCGGCGCTGAATTTCGTGGGGCTGGGGGATCGTGCCGATGAATTGGTAACCTCCTTCTCCTACGGCCATCAACGGCTGATCGAAATTGCGCGTGCAGTGGCGGGCAATCCGACCCTCCTGTTGCTGGACGAACCGGCAGCGGGTCTCAATTCCACCGAAAAGATGGAATTGCGCGATCTCCTGAAACGGATTGCCGCCAAGGGTCTGACCATTCTGATCATCGACCATGACATGACATTGGTCAGCGAAGTCGCCGAGCATATTACCGTGCTCAATTTCGGTCGCCGCATTGCGGATGGCGACGCCGTTTCGGTGCTCAACCATCCCGATGTTGTGACCGCCTATTTGGGGAGCGATGCCAATGCCGCTCATTGAGCTTAAAGACGTATCCGTTCGCTATGGCGAAATCGAAGCCTTGCGCGGGGTCTCTCTGTCTGTCGAAGCAGGCGAAGTGGTGACACTTCTGGGCGGAAACGGGGCTGGAAAATCCACAACCTTGCGCGCCATATCGGGCCTGACCAAACCGGCCTCCGGCGAGATCCTCTACGAGGGCAAGTCACTGACCGGATTGGGTCCCGAGGAAATCGTCCGTATGGGGATTGCCCATGTACCGGAAGGACGCCGGGTGTTTCCCGGGCTGACCGCGCATGAAAACATCATGCTCGGGGCGTCCAACCGCAGCGGGATCTCCAAAGAGCAGATCGATCAGGAAGCCGATGCGATGTTCGACCTGTTCTCCGATATCCGTCCGTTCCAGCATGTGCTGGGCTGGACCCTGTCGGGCGGGCAGCAGCAGATGGTGGCGGTGGCGCGCGGCTTGATGGCCAAGCCGAAGCTGTTGCTGCTGGACGAGCCATCGCTGGGGTTTGCGCCGGTGATCGTCTCCAAAGTGTTCGACATCATCAAGGAAATCCGGCGGCGCGGCACCACCGTGTTGCTGGTGGAACAGAATGCCCGTATGGGTCTGTCTGTCGCCGATCGCGGCTATGTGCTCGAAACAGGGCGTCTGGTTGTGACCGGCAAACCGGATGAATTGTGGAACAACGAGGATGTGCGCGCCGCCTATCTCGGCGGACATGCCCGCGCAGCGGCCAAAGCGTGATTGCAAAGGCTTATCCTTGCTCTGCCCTGCGTAAAAAGGGATTCGACTGATGGATCGTGACCGGTTGCAAAACCGCCATGCGGTTGTAACGGGTGGCTCGCGCGGGATAGGGCGGGGCGTGGCCGAACGCTTTGTGGCGGAAGGCGCGCTGGTTGCCATCAACCATCCGGGGGATGAGGCCGCAGCACAGGAAACTCTTGCCGCCCTTCACGCCATTGATGCGCAAGCCGGACGCCACAGGCGCGACCATCTGGCCATCAAGGCCGATGTGTCGGACGAGCATGCCGTCAAAGCCATGGTCGGTCAGGTGGTGGCGCAATGGGGGCGGCTTGATTGCATGGTGTGCAATGCCGGTATCCAGAGCGTGACCGGGGGGCATGATTTCGATGCCGCCACGTTCCAGCGGATTCTGGATGTGAACCTGAATGGCGCGGCCTATTGCGCACGCGAGGCGATTGCCCATTTCCTGACCCGCGAGGGCGGCGGATCGGTGATTGCCACCTCCAGCGTGCATCAGCTCATCCCCAAGCCGACCTATCTGGCCTATGCGGCCAGCAAGGGCGCACTGGGCCAGATGGTGCGCACGCTGGCCCTCGAATATGCCGACCGCGGCATCCGCGTGAATGCGGTGGCACCCGGTGCTGTCACCACCGATATCAATGCCGCATGGATCGACGATCCCAAAGCGCGCGCCGGTGTCGAAAGCCATATTCCGATGGGCTTTGCCGCCGATGCCGGCCAGATCGCCCCGCTCTATGCCTTTCTGGCCTCGCAAGAGGCGGTTTATATCACGGGCCAGACACTTTATGCCTGTGGCGGCTTGACCTTGTATGGCGAGTTCAAGCAAAACTGGTCTTCCTGACACGGAAGGATTACCAGTCTGATGCCGAATCGTTCAACCGGATGGATCACGCGGATCGCCTCTGCCATGGGTGGCTTTGTCGCGCATCGTGATCCGCGCATGGCCTATGGCAATCTGATTGCGGTTCTGGTGGGATCCAACCAGCCGCTATTTCCTTTGACACTTTATTTTGTGCTGGGAGACGCCGCCCGCCCGAGTCTGTGGGGGATGATTTCGACACTGTTTTTCTGCGCGGTGCCGCTGGTGGCCCGCTCGAATGTTTCAGCCGCAAAACTGCTCCTGAGCCTCTATGCCAGCCTGCACACGGCGGCTTATGTGCTGCTGATGGGGCAGGGGGCGGGGTTTGAATTGTATTTCCTGCCGTGCATTCTGCTCTCGGCCTTGCTGTTTCCTGCCCGACAGCGCCTGTTGGGTTGGGCCTTGTGCGCGGTGCCCGCTCTGTTGTTTTTCGCGGTGCAGCGGCTGGCGGGTCAGGCGGGACAGTTCGGGGCCGGGGCTGTTGCCTCGCTGTGGCAGGTCAATGCGATCAGCGTCGCCTGCCTGACCGCGATGATGGGCATGCTTGCGCCTGCGCCCAGAGACCGTTATCCATCATAAATGACGATTGAACGAGGTTTGGCTATGGCACTTGATGCGGCAATGCTGGCAATTCTGGAGCGGGCGAAGAACAATCCGGTTCCGCCCTATCAAACCATGCCGATCAACGAGGCGCGGACCACCTTTATCCGTCTGGCAGGTTACTGGAACCAGAATCCCGAGCCGATGGCGCAGATCGAGGACCTGCTGATCCAGACACCGGAATGTGCCATTCCCTCCCGCCTTTATACCCCCGAAGGCGCACAGGCCGACGGTCCGGTGCTGATCTATATCCATGGCGGCGGCTGGACTTTTGGTTCGGTCGAAACCCATGACAATGCGGTGCGCCGTCTGGCGGCGGAAGCGCGCATGCATATTCTGAGCATTGATTACCGTCTGGCGCCCGAACACGCCTTTCCGGCGGGCCATACCGATGTGATGGAAACCATCCGCTTTGTCGAAAACGGCGGTTTGGGCCGCTCGGTTCCGGCCAGCCGCATTGCGTTATCGGGTGATTCAGCCGGTGCCAATCTGGCTTTGGGGGCGATGCTGGCACGCCCGATCAAAGGCATGCCGCAGATCGGCACGGCCGCTTTGCTGTATGGCTGTTTCGCGCCCGACCATGAAACCGCCAGCCACCGCCGTTTCGGTGACGGCAGCTATCTGCTCAGCACCGAGCGGATGCGCTGGTTCTGGGGTAATTTCCTGGGACAGGAAAGTCACGAGAATCCCGGTCTTGCCGCCCCGCTCTATGCCTCGGACGAGGATCTGTCCGGCCTGCCGCCGGTCTATATGAATGCCGCAGGGCTTGATCCCTTGCTCGATGACAGTCTGCTGCTGGCCACCCGTCTGGCCCATGTCGGCATTCCGTTCCGTTTCGATGTCATCCCCAATGTCGTGCATGGTTTCATGCAGATGAGTGCGGAACTGGTGCAGGCCCGCGAGGCCCAGCAAAAAGCCGGTGAGTGGCTGCGCCGGCATTTCGGGATTTAACCAAGCATTGTTCCATAAAAAAACAGCGCCGGAACGGCGCTGTTTTCGTATCGTGTATCAAAAACCTCAGCCGGCAAAGCTGTAGGAGGTTTTCACCGTTGTGAAAAATTCCTTCGCATAGGCACCTTGCTCGCGCGGGCCGTAGCTGGAGCCTTTGCGGCCACCGAACGGCACGTGATAATCGACGCCTGCGGTCGGCAGGTTGACCATCACCATGCCGGCTTCGGCATTGCGCTTGAAATGGGTGGCATATTTGAGGCTCGAGGTGCAGATGCCCGCCGACAGGCCGAATTCGGTGTCATTGGACAAAGCCAGCGCTTCCTCGTAATCGGCGACCCGCTGCACGGTAGCGACAGGGCCGAAAATTTCTTCGCGGGCCACGCGCATCGTCTGGCCGACATGGGTGAACAAAGCCGGTTGCAGATAGAAGCCGGGATTGTCGCGTTTCAGCACCTCGCCGCCCCAATGCAGGGTTGCGCCTTCATCACGGCCGATTTGAAGATATTTCAAATCCTGATCCAGTTGGCTCTGGTCGACCACAGGGCCGATATGGGTGCCTGCTTTCAAGGCGTCGTCAATGACCAGACCTTTGAGACGCTCGGTCACGGCATCGACGAAGGCATCATGGATTCCGGCGGTGACGATGAAGCGCGAAGAGGCGGTGCAACGCTGTCCGGTAGAGAAAAACGCGCCATTGACGGCGGCTTCAACGGCGGTTTTCAGATCGGCATCATCAAGCACGATCAGCGGGTTTTTGCCGCCCATTTCCAGCTGCACTTTTTTCATCGGCGTGGCGTTGACGCAAGCCGCCGCCACCTTGCGGCCGGTCGAGACCGAACCGGTAAAGGTGATGGCGGTGACATCCTTGTGTTCCAGCAAGGCCTGACCGACTTCCGAGCCGCGACCCATGACCAGATTGAGCACACCGGCAGGCAGACCGGCACGGACCAGAATATCCACCAGTGCCCAAGCCGAACCGGGAACAAGATCTGCGGGTTTGAACACGACCGTGTTGCCATAGGCCAGAGCGGGCGCGATCTTCCATGCCGGAATGGCAATCGGGAAATTCCACGGGGTGATCATACCGATCACGCCCAGCGGATCGCGGGTGATCTCGACGCCGACACCCGGACGCACGCTCGGCACGGCCTCGCCGGTCAGGCGCAGACATTCACCGGCGAAAAATGCAAAAATCTGGCCTGCACGGCCCGCTTCGCCGATGCCTTCGGGCAGGGTCTTGCCTTCTTCGCGTGCCAGCAAGCGGCCCAGCTCGTCCTTGCGGGCGAGAATTTCATCGGAGGCTTTTTTCAAAATCTCGTAGCGTTCCTGCGGAGTGGTGCGCGACCAGGCAGGGAATGCCGCCTTGGCGGCGGCAATGGCTTCGTCAGCCTGTGCGCGCGATGCGCGGGCATAATGGCCGACCACATCCGTGGTGTTGGACGGGTTGATGTTCTCGTTGATGCTGGTGCCGTCGACCCATTGGCCGCCGATATGGTTTTTGAACTGAGCTGACATGTTTGGTCCTTAGCGTTTCCTCGGGAGGTCTTATGGGCTTTATTCGACCTGTGCCATATAGTTTACGACTTTCGGCGATGGTTTGGAACTTTTATTGGCGTATTTGTCCCTCCCGCCTTTTGCATGGATGATTGTGGTGAAGAGACAGTTGCAAGCCGCGTCGATGCTGCCACAATGATGCGGTTGACCTTGTGAAGACGGAGTCTGTCATGCGTGGATTGAAGTGGGCGATTTTGGGTGTTGTGCTGTCAGGGCAGGCTGTTTGGGCCCAGATGCCGATGGAAAAGCACGGGTCTTGTCCGTCGGGCTATCACCAGAGCGGCAATTATTGCACGCCGTCATCGGGCTCTTCGCGTCCGGCTTTGCCCAAAATCGGTTCTTGCCCCTCGGGGTATCACCAAAGCGGGGATTATTGTCTGGCCAGCAGTGACAGTTCCAAGCCCGCCATGCCCAAATCCGGCTCCTGCCCGTCGGGCTATCACCAGAGCGGCGATTATTGCCTGAAAAGCTGATTGTTGCGCCAGCCATTGAAAAAATCAAAAATACCAGCCAGAACAATCAATACCGACTGACTCCCGTTCAGTTGAAACCGAACCCACCGCCAAGGATGTCTGAAATGACCAAATTGAAGATTACTGCCGGACCCTACACCTTTATCGGCAAGCTCGAAGAAGAAGCGGCCCCCAAAACCTGTGCGGCGTTTCTGTCGCGCCTGCCTTTCGAAAGTCAGGTCGTGCATGTGCGCTGGAGCGGCGAAGGCGTTTGGATACCCTTGGGTGACTATGATTTCGGGGTCGATTACGAAAACCACACCAGCTATCCCGCTCCCGGCCAGTTCATCCTCTATCCGGGCGGCATCAGCGAGACCGAAATTCTGCTGGCCTATGGCGGCGTGCATTTCGCCAGCAAGATGGGCCAGTTGGCAGGCAACCATTTCCTGACCATCATCGAGGGCAACGAGAATGTTGCCGCCCTCGGCAAATCGACCCTGTGGAAGGGCGCTCAGAACATCCGGTTCGAACGCGTCTGAACGGATAGCATGTCGGGGCGCGTGCCGTGATCGTGGTGTGTGGCGAAGCATTGATGGATGTGTTTGTCACACATGATCATGACAGGCTTGATCATGACAGGCTTGCGTCCGACGTGGTGGCGGGTGGTTCTGCCTTCAACACCGCCCGCGCCTTTGCGGCTTTGGGCCGGCCTGTCTCTTTGCTGGCTGGCCTGTCGCGTGACCGGTTCGGGCTCTATTTGCGCGATGTCCTGACCCGCGGGGGGGTGGATCTCGCTTATGCTGTCTCCAAGGACCAGCACACCACACTGGCGATTGTGCAGCAGGATGGTGCGGGCGGGCACAGTTTCAGCTTTTACGGCGACGGGGCCGATGTGCATTTGGGCCCCGATGATCTGCCCGCAAGTTTTCCCGACGGTGTGACATGTCTGGTGATGGGCTCTTATGCTCTCGTCATGCCGCCGGTCGGCGATGCGCTGGCCCGTCTGCTGGCGCGCGAGAGTGCCACGCGGCTGATCGGCATTGATCTGAATTACCGCCCCTCGATTGTCGGTCCGCCGGCGCAATGGCAAGGCAAATTCGACCATGCGCTGGATCACGCCCATTGCGTCAAAGCCAGTCTGGAAGATTTGCAACTGGCCTATGGGCCGGATGTCGATCCCCATGCCATTGCCAGCCGCTGGATCGGTCGGGGTGTCACACTGGTGCTCGTGACGCTTGGCGCGCAAGGCGCGATTGCCTTTTATCAGGGACAGGTTTTGACAGTGCCGGGCATCGCTGTGGATGTTGTCGATACTGTCGGGGCGGGGGATGCGTTCCATGCCGGTTTTCTCGGCTGGTTTGAAGCCCGCAAACGCCTGTCGCTGGCCGCCATGCCCTCATGGACACCGGATGATGTGGCGCAGGCGATGGCCTATGCCGTCACTGTCTCGGCCCGTTTGTGCACGGTCAGGGGAGCCGCAACCGGCGCGCTGGCCGGTCTCGATCCGCTTGCTTTTTGTTAGTCCCGATTACAGGAAACGCGTTCATGCCCGCTCATCAGATCAAGACCCATTGGGAGGCTTTGGCCCATGCCCGCCAGAGCCATCATGCCGTTAAAATGGAAAATCTGTTCGCACTGCATCCCGACAGGTTCGGGCATTTCTCGGTACGCTGCGATGATCTGCTGGTCGATTATTCCAAGACCACCATCACCGACGAGGTCAGAGCCGAATTGCTGGCTCTGGCGCGCGCGACCCGTGTCGGGGAGTTGCGCGATCACATGTTTGCCGCCCAGCGCATCAACAATTCCGAGGACCGCGCGGTGTTGCATACCGCGCTGCGGCTACCGGTTTCTGCCTCTGTCGTGCTTGACGGGCATGATGTGGTGGGTGATGTGCACGGCGAATTGGCCAGACTGTTTGCCTTTGTCGACGGTGTGCGTGCGGGCACGATTGCGGGGGCGACGGGCAAGCCGATCCGCGATGTGGTCAATATCGGCATTGGCGGGTCCGATCTCGGCCCCGTGATGGCCAGCCTCGCGCTCGCGCCCTATCATGACGGGCCGCGCCTGCATTTCGTCTCCAATATCGACAGCGCGCATCTGGCCGATACTTTGAAGATCCTCGATCCGGCTACCACTTTGGTGATTGCCGCTTCCAAAACCTTTACCACCATTGAAACAATGACCAATGCGCTGTCGGCGCGGGCTTGGCTGGTCGCGGCCCTGGGCGAACAGGCGGTGGCGGATCATTTTGCCGCAGTCTCGACGGCTCTGGCCAAAGTGGCGGCCTTCGGCATCAGGGCTGACCGCACCTTCGGGTTTTGGGATTGGGTCGGCGGGCGTTATTCGCTGTGGTCGGCGATCGGCCTGCCTTTGATGCTGGCGATCGGCCGGACGCATTTCGAGGCTTTTCTGGCGGGCGGGCAAGCGATGGACGAGCATTTCCGCAATGCTCCATTGGAACACAACGCGCCGGTTATGATGGCGCTGACGGGCATCTGGCACCGCAATATCTGCCATTATCCGGCCCGCGCTGTCATTCCCTATGACCAGCGTCTGTCGCGGTTGCCTGCATATTTGCAGCAGCTCGATATGGAATCCAACGGCAAGTCGGTGGACCGGCACGGCCATGCCTTGCAGCGTCCGTCCGGCCCCCTGGTCTGGGGGGAACCGGGCACCAATGCGCAGCATGCGTTTTTCCAGCTGCTGCATCAGGGTACCGATGTCATTCCGGTGGAATTCATCATCGGCGCGCAAAGCCACGAGCCGCATCTGCAGCAGCATCAGGCCTTGTTGCTCGCCAATGTGCTGGCCCAATCGCAAGCCTTGATGAAAGGACGCACCGCCGAAGAGGCCGAAGCGCAAATGCTCGCCAAAGGGGTGGCGGCAGAGGAGGCCAAGCGGTTGGCCCCGTTCAAGGCCTTTGCGGGCAACAGGCCCTCGCTGACGATTGTCTATCGCAAGCTCGATCCCTTCACCTTCGGGCGGTTGATCGCTCTTTATGAACACCGCGTGTTTGTCGAAGCGGCGATCTGGGGCATCAATGCGTTTGATCAATGGGGCGTCGAGCTCGGCAAGGAACTGGCCACCGATCTGCTGCCCTTCGTCAATGGCACCCGCGCCAGCGCGGAACTGCCGGCCTCGAGCGGCGGGCTGTTCAACTATATCCAGTCACTGCGCGGGTGAGCGGTCCGGTTGGGCCCAGGGCCGCGCAAGCGCATCGGACTGGTTGAAACGGGCAATGGCACCGGCATAGGACACGGTCATGTCGATGTCGTCCCACCCGTTCAGCAATTGGGTTTTCCAGACCGGATCAATCGCAAAATCGATGCTGTGATTGCCGATGCGGATGTGCTGTCCGGGCAGGTCGATGCGGATCGGCGCGCCTTGACGGATGCTGTCATCGGCCAGCAGGGCTTCGGCTTGCTCCGCGCTGACGAGGGCGGGCAGCACACCGTTCTTGACGGCGTTGGAGGCGAAAATATCGCCGAAGCCGGAGGCGATTACGCAGCGGAAGCCGAAATCCGCCAGCGCATAGACCGCCGCCTCGCGTGACGAGCCACAGCCGAAATTGCGTCCGGCAATCAAAATTTCGCAGCCCTTGAACGCATCTTGATCCAGCAAGCGGGCCGGACTGGCGGCGTCCTGTCTGAGATCATGCAGCAGGAATTGCCCGTAACCGTCACCGCGCGGCCGTTTCATGAAACGGGCGGGGATCAGCTGGTCGGTGTCGACATTGTCGAGCGGCAGCGGGCAGGCTTTGGCGTCCAGCACAATCAACGGGGTCATCGGTGTGATACTTTTGCGAGGGTCCGCACATCGGTGAGATGGCCGGTCAGGGCGGCGGCGGCCACCATTGCAGGCGACATCAGATGGGTGCGCGAGCCGGGGCCCTGACGGCCCTTGAAATTGCGGTTGGTGGTCGAGGCGCAGCGTTCACCGGCGGGCACCAGATCGCCATTCATGCCGACACACATCGAGCAGCCCGCTTCGACCCATTCCAGTCCGGCAGCGGTGAAAATCCGGTCGAGCCCTTCGGCTTCCGCCTGTTGCTTGACGGCCGCCGAGCCGGGCGATACCAGCCCCGGCACTGTGGCGCGCTTGCCCTCCAGAACGGCGGCGGCCGAGCGCAAATCCTCGATCCGGCTATTGGTGCACGAGCCGATGAACACGCGGTCGATGGCGATGCTGTCGAGCCGCTGGTTGGGCTTGAGGCCCATATAATCGAGCGCATCGCTGATTGTGCGGGCGCGGGCGGCATCCTGTATTGTGGCGGGGTCCGGCGTGCTGGCACTGATCGGCAGGGCCTGTTCGGGCGTGGTGCCCCATGTCAGGGTCGGGGCCAGAGCGCTGGCATCGATCGTGACCTCGCGGTCGAACTCGGCTTGCGGATCGGACCGCAGACTGTGCCATGCCTGCACCGCTGCCTCGAAGGCGTCACCCTTGGGGGCAAAGGGCTTGCCGCGCAGACAGGCGAAGGTCGTGTCATCGGGCGCAATCAGGCCGAGCCTTGCACCGGCCTCGATGGATAGATTGCACAGCGTCAACCGTCCTTCCATCGACAAAGCGCGGATGGTCGATCCGGCATATTCGATGGCATGGCCCTGCGCGCCGTCCGCCCCGATACTGGCAATCAGATGCAGGGCGATGTCCTTGGCGCCGGTGCCTTCGGGCAAAGCACCTTCCACCGTCACGCGCATGGCCTTGGGCCGCTTTTGCCAGATGGTCTGCGTCATCATCACATGGGCGACCTCGGATGCGCCGATGCCGAAGGCATAGGCCCCGAAGGCGCCGTGGGTGGAGGTGTGGCTGTCGCCGCACACCATGATATTGCCCGGCAGCGTCAGGCCCTGCGCCGGAATGGTCACATGCACAATGCCCTGTCTGGGATCATCCAGTCCGAACAGGGTGACATCGTGTCTGGCGCAATTGTCGGTGAGCTGGTCGACCATCCGCTTGATTTCGGGCTGCATTGCATTGCGGTTGCGGGTCGGTACATAGTGATCGGCGATGCCGAAGGTCAGATCGGGACGGTGCAGCCGCGCCTGCCGTTTGGCGAGTTGGTCGAACGCATGGAACGACCCTTCATGCAGCAAATGCCGGTCGACCCACAGCAGCGATTGGCCGTCCTCGCGGTCGACAATCACATGCGCATCCCAGATTTTGTCGATCAGGGTTTTGGGGCGTGAGGATAGAGATCCGGCGCGCTCGGTCATGGGGCATCCAATCGGAGAAGTTTTGCGAAAAGGGCGTTTCGAGTGGACAGGTCGGTGGATCAGTCTTGGATAAGATGTTTGAGAAGATTTGCGTCGACCCGTCAAGATGTTAAAGCAAGATGTGTGATCATTCAGACTTGAAGTGCCAACTGTCAGGAAGTGTCCGTGATGAGCCTGCGCCAGCGTCTCCAGCAGAACAAAATCGTTATCGCCCCCGGTGTCACCGATGCTTTGACGGCGGCCATTGCCTCTGCGGCGGGGTTTGAGGCCCTCTACCTGACCGGCGCGGGCATTGCCTATACCAAGCTCGGACGGCCCGATATCGGGCTGGTTTCGGTCTCGGAAGTGGCCGATACGCTGTCGCTGATCCGCGAGCGGGTGCCGACAGCCCTCATTGTCGATGCCGATACCGGCTTCGGCAATGCGCTGAATGTCGAGCGCACCGTGCGGCTGTTCGAGCGTGCGGGGGCCAATGCCTTGCAGCTCGAAGACCAGACTTTCCCCAAACGCTGCGGCCATCTGGCCGATAAAAGCCTGATCGGCGCCACCGAAATGGTCGGCAAGATCAAGGCGGCGGTCGATAGCCGCCATTCCTCCGAATCCCTGATCGTGGCGCGCACCGATGCGGTGGCCGTCGACGGCTTTGACGCCGCCATCGAACGCGCACTGCTTTACAAGGAAGCGGGGGCGGATGTGCTGTTTGTCGAAGCACCCAAAAGCGAGGCCGATCTGGCGCGCTTGAGCCAGGCGCTGGGCGGCACGCTGCCTTTGCTGGCCAATATGGTGGAAGGCGGGCAGACCCCGATCCTGCCCGCGCCCAAGCTGGAAGCCATGGGCTTTTCGCTGGTGATTTTCCCCGGCGCGATTGTGCGGGCTCTGGCGCGCACCGCGCAGGATTTCTACCGGACATTGCATCGCGACGGCACCACGGATGCGATGCGTGACAGGATGTTCGATTTCGACGGACTCAACGAGATGCTCGACACCAAGGCCATTCTGGCCCGCGGCAAGCAATATGAAACAGGTGGCTTATGAGTGGTGCGGGCAAGACAGTGCAGGAGGGTGTGACACTTGATCCTGTGACGCTGGCCGTCCTCAAGGGACGGCTGGAGCAGATCGCCGACGAGATGGATGCGACGCTGTATCGTTCGGCTTTCAACCCGATCATCGCCGAAGCGCGCGATGCCTGCCACGGGCTCTATCATGCCGAAACAGGCGCGACCTTGGTGCAGGGCACCACCGGTTTGCCGATTTTTGTCGGGGCCATGGCCTTTGCCGTCAAGGCTGTCATCGACAAAGTGGCGCGTGACGGGGGCTTGCAGGAAGGCGATACGTTTTTATTCAACGATCCCTATGACGGGGGTACTCATCTGAATGATTTCCGGCTGGTGCGTCCGATTTTCAGGCAGGGGCGGTTGTTCTGCTGGCTGGCCTCGGTCGGCCATTGGCTTGATATCGGCGGCAATGTGCCCGGCGGCTTCAATGCGCGCGCCACCGAGAGCTTTCAGGAAGGGGTGCGCTTTCCGCCCGTCAAGCTGATCGGCGCGGGCCGCATGAACGAGGATATACTGGCCATTCTGGCCGCCAATAGCCGCGTGCCGCAATCCAATTTCGGTGATTTGAACGGCCAGTTGAACGCGCTCGATCTTGGCGAAAAGCGGCTGCGCGGCCTGCTCGACGATTATGGCGACGAGACGGTCACAACCGCACTCGACGTGCTGACGGCGCGTGCCGAAGCGATGATGCGCGAGACCATCAAAGCCCTGCCGGATGGTGATTACACATTCGAGGACTATCTCGACAATGACGGCGTCACCAATGACAAGCTCACCATCGCACTGACCCTGACCATCAAAGGCGACGGGATGGTGCTGGATTTCTCGGCCTCGTCCAAGCCCTGCGCGGGGCCGCTCAACATTGCCTATTCCACCGCTGTCGCCTGCTGTTATGTCGCATTGAAACATGTCTTTACCGATGTGCCCGCCAATGCGGGCTGTCTGGCCCCGATCCGCTTTGTGATCCCCGATACGACCCTGCTCGGCGTGTCGGCACCCAAGCCGGTCGGCGGCTATACCGAAACTATCTTGCGGGTGATCGGCACGGTGTTCGGGGCTTTGGCCAAGGCGATGCCGGATCAGGCGATGGCCGCCCCGTTCGGCACCATCAATGCGCTGTCGATGGCCGGACACCGCGCCAATGGCCAGCGTTATGTGATGTTCTCCTTCTTCGGCGGCGGCTTGGGCGGCAATCCGGAATCGGACGGGCTGAGCCATGGCAACAATCCGATTTCGATGGCAACCATTCCCCCCGCCGAGATTCTGGAAGCCTCCTATCCCGTGATGTTTACCCAATGGGCCCTGCGGCCCGACAGCGCGGGTGCGGGCACGCATCGCGGCGGCTTGGGCGCGATTTATGAAATCGAAACCCTGTCACCCGACGGGGCGGATGTGTTTTTGCTGGGCGAGCGTGGCCGCTTTGCTCCCTTCGGTGTCAATGGCGGGCAGGCTGCCGCGCTCAACCGGTTTACATGGCAAAGCGATACGGGCGAGCAGACGCCGCCGTTGGCCTCCAAAATCACCGATGTCAAACTGGCCCATGGCAGGCATGTGCGGCTTGAAACACCCGGCGGCGGCGGCTGGGGCCAACCCAGCGCGCGCGATCCCGGATTGGTGGCGCGCGATGTGCGGCTTGGCTATGTCAGCACGGCCCACGCGCTCAGCGATTATGCCGTGGTTGTGTCCTCTGACGGCGTGCTGGATGCCCAAGCCACAAAAGCCTTGCGCGAAGGAGCCCGCTGATGAGCGCGCATGATCAAACCATCACCGGTCCGATGATCGGAGTCGATGTCGGTGGCACCTTTACCGATCTGTTTTTCTTCGATGCACAAACGGGGCAGTTCCAAACCGCCAAAGTGCCGTCCAATCGCGGCAACGAAGCGGTGGGCTTTATCGAGGGCTTGCAGAAACTGGGGCCTATTGCCGGCTTCTCTTCCATCGTGCACGGCACCACGGTGGGCACCAATGCCTTGCTGGAGCGCAAGGGCGCGCGCATCGGGGTGATTACTACACGCGGCTTTCGCGACGTGCTGGAAATGCGCCGCCGCGACCGCCCCAAGACATGGGGGTTGTGGGGCGATTTTACCCCGATTGCCGATCGTGACATGCGGCTGGAAGTGTCCGAGCGCGTGCTGGCCGATGGCGCGATCTACCAGCCGGTCGATCTCGCACAGGTGCGCGGGGCGGCCCAAGAGCTGTTGGCCAAGGGGGCCGAAGCGGTTGCGGTGATTTTCATCAATGCCTATGCCAATGCTGCCAATGAACAGGCGGCGGTGGAGGCGGTGCGCGCGCTGTGGCCCAATGACAATGTGATTGCGTCGAGTGAAATCCTGCCCGAAATCCGCGAATTCGAGCGGGCCTCGACCACCGCCCTCAATGCCTATTTGCAGCCGGTGGTCGGCTCCTATCTGGCGCGCCTGCAATCCGCGCTGGATCGGGACGGGTTCAAAGGCAGTTTCCATATCGTGCAATCGAATGGCGGCGTGATGTCGACGGCAACCGCGCGGCGTTTGCCGATCCGCACGGCCCTGTCGGGTCCGGCAGCGGGGGTGATTGCCGCCGGTGCGATTGCCAAAGCGGCGGGTTTCGACAATGTCATTACCGGCGATCTGGGCGGCACCTCGTTCGATGTGTCATTGATCGCCGGTGGCCGGTCGGTACTGGCCGCGCAGACGACGATTGATTTCGGTCTGGTGATCCGCACGCCGATGATCGAGATTTCAACCATCGGCGCAGGCGGCGGCTCCATTGCCCATGTCGACAAAGGCGGCATGTTGCAGGTCGGTCCCGAAAGTGCGGGCTCGGTGCCCGGTCCGGTCTGTTACGCGCAGGGCAATGACCGCCCGACGCTGACCGATGCCAATGTCGTGTTGGGGCGTATCAATGCGGCGCGCCCGATCGGCGGCAAGCTGGCCTCGCTGGATGTCGAAGCCGCCAAACGCGCCATTGCCCGCCATGTCGCCGAGCCTTTGTCGATTGATGTAATGGCGGCAGCCGAAGCGATTGTGCGGGTGGCCAATGCGCGCATGGCAGGGGCGATCCGGCTGGTGTCGATCGAACGCGGGCATGATCCGACCCGCTTCACCATCATGCCGTTCGGCGGCGGCGGCGCACTGCATGCCGGTGCGCTGGTGCATGAAGTGGGGCTGTCTTCGGCCTTGGTGCCGCGCTTCCCCGGCATCACCTCGGCACTGGGCTGCGTCATCGCCGATCTGCGCCATGACGAGGTGCAGACGGTCAATGTGCTGGTGGATGATCTCGACGAGGCCGCATTCGATGCGCTGATGGTGCGGTTGGGCCGCAAGGCGACAGCGGTGGTCGAGCAGGCGGGCATCGAAGTTGATGCAATCGACGTGATTTACGAGCTCGATATGCACTATCTCGGCCAGACCCATACGATTTCCGTGCCGTTGCCCGTGACCTTGCAGGGCGACAGCACGGGCGTGACCGCCGCGCTGGTGCGCGAGGCGTTCGAGCAGGCCTATCAGACCTCTTTCAGCCGGTTGTTGCCCGGTTTGGCCATCCGCATCGTGACCTTGCGGACTGCGGCCATCGGGCGTCGTCCGGCTTTCGATCTGGCCTCGCTGGCGCCGCGCGAGGGGACGACGCTCGACAGCGCACGCCGCGAACCGCGTCAGGTCTGGTTTGGCGGGGCGTGGCACGAGACCAGCGTCTGGTCGCGGCTCGATCTGCCGGTCGGCACGGTGATCAAGGGTCCGGCGATATTGGAACAGGCGGATGCCACCACGGTGGTCGATCCGCATCTGTCGGCGCGGGTCGATGCTTTCGGCAATGTGGTGATCGAGAGGACAGTATGAACCCGTCACACTTTGATTGCGCCCGCACGGGCCTGCTGATCGTCGATCTGCAAAACGACTTTCTCGATCCGAAAGGGGCATATGGCCGTGCCGGACAATCGGCCCCTGCGATTGCCGCCTTGCCGCAAAACATTCTGCCGCTGGCACAGGCTTTGCGGGCCAAAGGGGGCTGGGTGATTTCAACCCAGTTCACTCTGGTGCCCGCCAAAGGCGGGGAGCCGATCATCTCGCCGCATTTGAAACAGTTGCGGCCGTTTCTCGGCAAAGGCGATTTCTGCCCCGGTGGCTGGGGGCATCAGCTGGTCGATGTGCTGCAACCGGCCGATCTGACCGTCGAGAAGGTCGCCTATTCGGCCTTCTACATGACGCGGATGGAATGGGTGCTGCGCAAGGCCGGTATCGAGACCTTGCTTGTCTGCGGCATTGTCACCAATGGCGGCGTTGCCTCCACCGTGCGCGATGCGCATGTACGCGATTTCGATGTGCGGGTGCTCGAAGACGGCTGCGCGGCCTTCTCGCCCGAGACCCACCGCACAGCGATTGACGCGCTGCGCCCCGTTGCTCCGGTCATGAGCATCGACGAGGCGTTGCAGGCGGTCGCATCGGCCTGAATATCAGATCACCGAGGCCAGATGCAGCGCAAGGCCTGTCAGGCTGCACAGCGCCAGTGTCCGCACAATGCCGAGCCTGAAACCGAACAGACCGGCAGCGGCGAGCACGCCGATCAGCAAGGCTGCGGGGTTGAGACTGGCAAGAACGGGCCATTCGAACGACACAGAACCCCATTGCCTCAAGGCCATCTCGCCAAACAGCACCCGCAAACCGAACCACAGCGCCAGATTGGCAATCACGCCGACCACCGCACAGGTAATGGCAGCCAGTGCGCCGGTGAGGCGGGGGTTGTTCTGGGCTTTTTCGATCATCGGCGCGCCCAAAAACACGAAGGCAAAGCAGGGGGTAAAGGTCACCCACAGGGTCAACAAGCCACCAATCACGCCGCCCCATAAGCCCTGAAAGACCGTCTCGGCCCTGAAACCGGCGAGAAAGCCGACAAATTGCAAGACCAGAATCAGCGGGCCGGGAGTTGTTTCGGCCAGGCCCAATCCGGCGAGCATTTCACTCGGTGACAGCCAGTGATAGAGATTGACGGCTTCTTGCGCGACATAGGCCAGCACCGCATAGGCCCCGCCAAAAGTCACCACGGCCATTTTCGAGAAGAACCAGCCGATATCGGCAAACACGCCGCCTTGCGGCAGCAGCAGGATCAGCGGCACCGCCCACAAAACCAAGGCGATCAGGCCTGCCCGATAGGCACTGCGGGCCAGATTTTTCGCATGATCGGGATCATGCCGCATCAACCGGTCCAACAGCGCCCCGTCGCCCTTGTCTGCCTCGCCGTGGCTGGCGGCCTTGAAGGCACGGGGGGCAACCAAGCCCCAGCATCCCGCCAGCAGCACGACGAGCGGAAACGGCAGGCCAAGCGCAAACAAAGCCAGAAAGGCCATTGCTGCCAACAGATAGGCATTCGGCCCCTTCAAGGCGCGCTTGGCCACCCGCAAAAGGGCTTCGACCACCATCACCAGCACAGCGCATTTCAGCCCGAAAAACAGCGAGGCAATCAGCGGCACTTCGCCATAGAGCGCATAGACCGCCGACAGCCCCATCATCACGATGGCGCCGGGGATCACGAACAGGCCACCGGCCACCAGCCCGCCTTTGGCCCCGTGCATCAGCCAGCCCAGATAGGTCGCCAGTTGTTGCGCTTCGGGGCCGGGCAGCAGCGAGCAGAAATTGAGCGCATGCAAAAACCGCCTGTTGCTGATCCAGCGGCGTTGATCGACCACTTCGTGATGCAGCATGGCGATTTGCCCTGCCGGACCGCCAAACGACAGACAGCCGATTTTCAGCCACAATAAAGCGGCCTGTCCGAATGGAGGCAAAGCGGGATTGGCTTGTTCAAGGCCTGCTTGATCCGGTGTGTTCGGGCTGTCTTGCGCCAGTGCCATGGTGCCGGATCCTGTATCGGTTTTAGACAGCCAGACTATTTCGGCGAAATGGCAGTGCGTTCGGGCTCGCCCAGTTGAACGGTCCAACTCTTTTGTTCGCCGCTGTCGATCTCGAAAAAGCGGGTGCGGTCAAAGCCGCGTGCCAGACATTCGTCGATGCCGCGAATCTGGAATTCCTTGTCACGCGTGCACATCGGCGTGCGGCCTGTCCATTCGCCGCCGCGATCATAATCTTGCGCATAAATGTAATAATAACGCGCGATCAGGTCATCTTTGAGCAGGATTTCACAGCTGTTGGCTTTCAACAGATACCAGCCTTCGCTGACCCAGCCCTGACTGTCGCGATAGCCCAATGCGACGCCGACGCGGCTCGGTGTGTTGTTGCACACGCGCAGATCGGCTGCGGCGGGGTCGGCCCATACGCCACCCAGCATCAAGCCACACAGGATCGAGATCAAACGAAACGCTCTCATGGGTTCAAGTCTAGACCATCTCGCGGCTTCAGCCAATCAGGATCACCCTGATATCGTTGATGTTGGTGCCGGTCGGGCCGGGGGTCAGCAAATCGCCCAATCCCTCGAAAAAGCCCGTGGAATCATTATCGGCAAGAAAGGCTTCGGGGTCTAGCCCCATGGCTTTGGCGCGTGCAAGGGAATCGGGGAACACGAACGCGCCTGCCGGATCATCGGGATTGCCGCCGCCGCCGTCTGTCCCGTCGGTATCGCCCGCAACCGCCGCAATCGCGGGATGGCCACCCAGAGCGATCATCAGGGCCAGAGCATATTCCTGCCCCGGTCCGCCGCGTCCGGTGCCGGTCATCGTCACGGTCAATTCACCGCCCGACAGGATGGCCAGTTTGCGGCCCGCTCGTGCGGCCTCAAGCGCCAGTGCGGCATGGTCGCGTGCCACCTCGCGGGCTTCGCCCTCGAGATCCGCCCCCAGTGACAGGACCTCGTATCCGGCCGCTTGCGCCAGACGGCTGGCCGCTTCCACCCCGTCGGAGGGACGCGCCACCAGCGTGAAACGGGCATTGGCAAAGGCGGGATGGTCGGCCCGCGGGGTCTCGTTGGCCGGATCATCCAGCAGGCGTTGCGCGGCTTCGGGCAGGGTGACGTGATAGCGTTGCAAGATATCCAGTGCATCCCCGCGCGAGGTCGGATCGGGCACGGTCGGGCCGGAGGCGATATGGGTGGGATCATCACCGGGCACATCGGAAATGGCCAAAGTCAGCATCGGCGCGGGAGAGGCCAGCACGGCCAGCCGACCACCCTTGATCGCCGACAAGCGCTTGCGCACGGTGTTGATCGCATCAATCGGTGCGCCCGAACGCAGCATGGCGCGTGTCACGGCCTGTTTGTCGGCCAATGTCAGCCCGCTGGCCGGTGCAATCCAGTTGGCCGAGCCACCACCCGACAACAGCACCAGCACCAGATCGTCCCTGGTGGCCTGACGGGCCAGTTCCATCACGCTTTGCGTGCCGTCCAGACCCGCCTGATCGGGGACGGGATGGCCTGCCTCGATCATCCGGATCAGTTCGGTCGGTTCGCCATAGCCCTGACGGGTCACGGCAATGCCGGTCAATTGATCGGGGCCGAGTTTGTAGACCCCGCGATAATAATGCTCGGCGGCCAGACTCATGCTGCCCGCCGCCTTGCCGCCCGCCAGAATGATGATGCGCCCGTGTGTGGGCGGGGCGGGCAGATGCGGGATCAGACAATGGCTTGGCAAAGCCGAAGTCACTGCTGCCTGATAGAGCGCGTCCAGAAAGGGTTTAGTTTCGGTCATGATCGCTCTCGTGATGGGTGTCGGTGTGTCGCGGGCGCGCAATGAAGATGCCGCACAGAATGAGCCCGCCACCCAGCCATTGCAAGGGCGAGAGGGCCTCGTCCAGCACAATCCAGCCCAGTGCGGCTGCGGCAACGGCCTCCAGAAAAATCACCAAGGCACTGAACACGGTCGGCAATCGGCCCAAAGCGACGCTCAGCAAGCCCTGTCCGAGCGCTTGCGAGATCATCGCCATCAACAACAGCGAAGCCGCCCCTTTCAGCGTCGAAGGGAGCAGCTGGTCTTGCGTGGCCAGTGCGACCACCAGCAGCACCATCGCGGCAACCGCGCTGGCGGCAAAGGTCGACCGTCCCGCCCCCGACAGATCGCGCGCATATTTGATGCCGAAGAAGTAGAGACCGAAAAACACCGCGGTCATCAGCCCGAACAGATCTCCCATGAGCCGTTCGGGTGCCAGCGACAAGGTATCGCCGATCAGCGAACTGCCGCCCAAGAGGCACAGGGCCAGACCGCCCAGTGTGGCGGGCTTGGCCTTTTGCTTCAGCACAACCACAGACACCAGCAGCACCCAGACCGGTGCGGTGGTGCTCAGAAAGGTCGCATTGGCAATGCTGGTACGCAAAATCGACAGATGCCAGAAAAACAGATCGCAGCTGAACAACAGGCCCGCCCAGATCATCGGTTTGTGGAAGGTCGGCTTGGCGGATCCGCCGCCCTCCTCGATCCGCGCCCAGACCCACAAAAACGGCAGGGCCAGAAACACCCGCCAGAAGGCCGAGGCATAGGGCCCGACGCCTGCTTCCGCGGCAAAGCGCACGAACATCGGCGACATGCCCATGCCGCACGCCCCGAACAGCAAAGCCGCATAGGCAGACCTCGGATAGGAGGCGGGCGGGGAGACCGGAGAGGCGGGATGGGTCATCAGGCGGGGTTCTGCTTGATTGGAACGGGTGGACTGTATTTAGACCAAGTGTCCACAGGCGTCATCTGTCGGGATCGCAAGTCGGAGAGGGATTTCGAGCAATTGTGACGTCGTCCACAGGCCTCTGGGGGCTGGCGCGTGCTTTGTCTTGACCCTGAGCCTGCGCTGTTGGAGACAGGGGCAACAATCCATGTCCACCCGAAGATGCCTGAAAGGGTCCAACCATGCAAACATCTGTTGCCGCCGACGAGCTGAAGGCGTTGATCGAACGCATCGAACGGCTTGAAGAAGAAAAATCGGCCTTGGCCAGCGATATCCGCGATGTCTATTCCGAAGCCAAGGCCAACGGTTTCGATACCAAAATCCTGCGCAAGGTCGTGGGCATCCGCAAGAAAAACCATGCGGAACGGCAGGAAGAAGAAGCCATTCTGGAGCTTTACATGCAAGCGCTGGGTATGCAGGCCTGAGCCGGTATTAACGCACGGTGAAACCTGACGGCGCGGGTTGTGCCGCGACAGGCTTGAAGCCGGACGACAGCGTGGCTGTGGTCTGAGGGTCATCCTTTGCCCCGCCGACCGAAGCCGGTCCATGGGCCGTTATTTTGGCGGCGGTTTTCTGCCCGGCATTCGGCGTGTCTTTCGCCTTGGTTTCAGGCTGTTTGGACGCCACCTGCTTTTGCGGGGCTTTGCCGAATTCGGGCGGACGCGCCTGCGGCATCGGTGCAAGAGCCGTTCTGCCTGCACCATTGTCGACATAAGCCAGCGCGGGGCCTTCATAGGCGGCTTTGTTGCCGGTGATCACAGCAGGCAGGCCGTTGGGGCCGCGGACTGCGGCCGTCACGACAGGTTCGGATTTCGCCGGCGCGTTGGTGGCGCTAGCCAGATTGATGCTGACACTGTTGCGGCCTTGCGGCGGCATCGGCACATCGACGCGCTTATAGCCGGCCAGTGACGAGAAACTGGTCGCCACCACAATCGGGGTCGCATTGCCGCGGCCTTGCGGCGGCAGCGGAGTCGGGCCGTTCTGCCAGACCAGTTGCGGGCCGCTCGAGACAGCCAGCGCATTGGGGGAACGATCAAGCGGCTGGGTGACCGGACGCAGTTCCGCCTGCGCCACAGCCGGAATCGGCGGTACTTTTTCGACAGGTGCCGGACGCGGGGCTGTTGCGCTCACGCCGCGATCTTCTGCCGAATTGGAGGCTATGCTCTGGCCACGATAACGGCTTGGCACGGTGGCAGCGGCAGTCTGGGCGGCTTCATATTGCTGCAAGGCGGCAATCGGCGAGGTGTCGTTGTAATCAGCCTGGCGAACAGGCGCATCGGAGCCCGAACCGCGCCGCGCGGTCGTGGTGTTGCGGCGGTTCTTGGTTGAGCCGTTATCCTCGTCCGAAACGCCGAACAGCCAGGCGAAGAAGCCTTTGCCCGATCCGCTCGAGGAATCGGCAATCGCGGTTTCCTCGCCGTCACCGCTATAGCCGCCGACCGAGCCGCCTGCCGCGATCACTTCATTATAGGCTTCGGCATAACGCGGGAATTGCTTGCCGTCGGTGCCGACATGGACGGTTTTGCCATCGGGGAACAAGCGCGCCAGCTGGTCATGGCTCATGCGCGGCCAATGGCGCACGCTTCCGACATCCAGATGCACGAAGGGTGTATAGCTGGAAGGATAATAGCCGACCCCGCCGCGCTGCATGCGCATGCCGACATCGCGCACTTTGTCCATCGTGACATCGGTCAGATAGAAGTCCATCGCTTTGCCGAGCATGTGCTGGGAGTTTTTGGCGACCGGATTGGAGCGCTGGCGCAGCATTGCATTGGTGGTGGACGAGCGGTAGCCCGAGACGACATGGATCGGACCCGAACTGCCGGTGGCACGTGTGGCTTCCCACACCACGTCGAACAGGCGCGGATCCATGGCAATCGGTTCGTCACGCCGCCAGTCACGCAGCATCCAGTTGAGCTTGTCGAGACCGTCGCGGGTGAATTGTCCGCCGGATTTATAGGTGATGGTCGCCGTTTCATGCGTGTGCATGTGCTGGATGGTCAGCGCGCGCGTTTCCCCGTTGGCTTCGGCATTGCCGAGGCCCTCAATGCCCAGACAGGTTGCCGACAGCATCACGCTGGCGGCAAATACCTGCCGCACCATGTTGCGCTTGCTTGTGTCGGGAACAGCCCGGTTCCGTTCGGATAAAACTCTCATACGCTTTTATAGATCCTGCGTTGTGACCGCCCCCGGCCCCGTATCCGATCGTCCGGACAAGGAGGAGCAATCACGATTGTGGTTGAAATAGATTAACGGCGCGTTGCCAAAACCCTTTGAGGTGCTTTGAGGAGGGCAACGCGGAGCTTTTCGTCATGTCCGTAAATGTCGGCAAAGCGGCGGATTTGGCCGGTTTCGTCGATACTCAGGGTAAAATAGGTCAGGTGAACCGGCAGGCGTGCCTGCAAAGCGACGGTTTTTTCGCCTTTGCCGATCATGGATTTCAGGCGCGCTTCGTCAAAACCCATGCTGCCCAGCAGGGCGTCTGCGAGGGCAAAAGGCTGGTCGACCCGCACACAGCCATGGCTGAAGGCCCGCTCCTCCCGCGCAAACAGATTGCGCTGCGGGGTATCGTGCAGATAGACGGCATGTTCGTTGGGGAACATGAATTTGATAAAACCCAGCGCGTTGCGCTCTCCCGGCGGTTGGCGGATGCCCACGATCCGGTCATCCTTGCGGATCACCTGATAGCCGTGCCGTTCGGCATAATCGGGATCGGCGGCAAGTTTGGGCAGAAATTCATTCTTCAGGATCGAATAGGGCACGCCCCATGAGGGATTGATCACGACATGGTCCATCACCGAGGAAAAAACCGGGGTCTGCGTGTTGGTCTTGCCCACCACAACACGGCCCGTGTGCTTCAATGTGCCGTGTCCGTAAAGCCGCATCGTATATTCGGGGATATTGACCTCGATCCGGCTGTCACCGGCATTGAGCGGCAACCAGCGCCAGCGTTCCATATTGGACAGGAAATCATTGAGTTGCAGCGGCAGGGTCCGTTTGCCCTCTGCCGTGCGGCTGATTCCCGTGGTCTCGGCCAGACTGGCGGTCGCTTCGCGCCATTCCGCCAGCTTGGCACGCAAGGCGATGTAGCCCGCATGTTTGGGGTTGTAATGCCAAAGCGCATCGCCCGCTTGGTCCGCTTGGGCCAGATGCTGCAAGACGCCGAGACCGTCGGGAATATCCAGCTTCGGTGTCAGGGATTTGGAGAGCTTTGTCGGGTCGATCCGGCTGCCGCGTGCCTCGCGGGCATAGGTAACAGCAGCACGCGACAGCGCCACTTCCAGCGGGGCGTTCGGGGTGGCGCCGGTCTGGATCAGTGCAAGCAGGGTGGTCGGCGTGTCCAACCCGTCCTCGTCGGCGAGCGACAGCCGTTTGACCAATGACTGCCCGTGTTCGGTCAGGCCATGGGCATCAACCCATAAAGGCCTGAAATCACGCGCTTCATAAAAGCGCAGGAGACCGGATTTGTCGGTGGTCTCGACCGCGCTCACGCCGTGCGATGCGGGCTGCAACAGCACTTTGAGGGCCTCTGCCAGCGGCTGGTGCGGGTTGGTTGCCGCCACGGGCTGAATGAGCGGGACAGCGGTGATGCTGACATCCCACGGGGCAGGATAGACCGGATCAACCATCGTGATCGCAGCGGGATCGGGGACTGGCAGGGGTGTGTCGAATGTCTGTGCCTGTCCGTGTCCTGACCATAACAGGGCCGACAGCGACACCAGACGTGTGGTGCGGGTCCAGACGGATGCATTCATGCGGCTGCTCCCGCGCGCGGTTCTGCGGGAGGCAGGGGGGGTGCGGGACGCAGACGGGGATTTGTTGCCGTTGCGCTGTCTTGGCGGGGCAGGCCGGAGGAATAATCGGGCCCTTCCAGCAGGCTGAAATCGCGCGCCTTGCGGTAGAAGGTCGAGCGTCCGATCCCCAGCGCACTGGCGGCGCGCCCGATATGGTGGTCGCAATGGGACAAGGCCTGACGCAGAATATCCGCCTCGATCTCGTCAAAGGGCCGCAACTGCCGGTCTGTTCCGGTCAGGCTGACACTCAATTCGCTCGGCAACACCCGCCGCACGCTTGCAACCGGGCCTGCCTGAACTCGCGCCAGCGGCGGATTGGTTTGACAGGCCTCGTCCAGCGCGCAATCCTGCAGGGTGATGACATGGCCTTCGGTCCGCATGGCGGCTTGCTGGATCGCCTTGCGCAAGCCACGGATATTGTCGCCCCACTCCTGTTGCTGCAAAGCCTGCAGGGCCTCGGCCGTAAAACCGGCAATCGAGCGTTTGAGCGAGGCCGATACGCGGGCCAGCACATCGTCGATCAGCGGCAGCATATCGTCGCGCCGTTCATGCAAGGCAGGCATCCGCAGGGGCTGGACGGCCAGCCGCATCGCCAGATCGGCACGGAAACGGCCTTCGCGGCTCAATTCCGCCAGATCGGCGGAGGCGGTGGCATAGAGCCTGATTTTGCGGGCCGCCTTCGGGCCGCCCGGAGTAAAAGCAAAGCAATCGCGCATGAAGGCTTCGGCCAGCACGGTCTGGCAGTCCGCATCCAGCAGGCCGACATGGGTGATCAGCATCGCGCTTTTCAGCGTCAGGCAGCTCTCGATGGCTTGGCGCAAATCGGCGGGATTGGTGTTGCCCGCATGCAGCGTCAAAAGGGCTTTGCCGGACCGATCCGACTCGCGATGGATGGCGCGTGCCAGCCGCGCTTTGCCCGAGCCGCTCGGTCCTGTCACCAGCACCGGAATCGACGAGCGCGCCGCCCGTTGGGCCTGCGCCCGCAGCCGTTCCATCACCTGCGAAGTGCCGATCAGATCGGCCAGTTGCGGCGCGGTTTCATCCTCGCTGACATCCCTGATCGCAGCTTCGAGCACTTGGCGGCGCATGCCGTTGTTGAGCGCCAGTGTCAGCCGCTCGATTCCCGCCGGACGCACGATGAAATCCAGCGCACCGGCACGGATGGTGGAAGCGACCTGATCGATATTGCCTTCGGTGATCGACATGATGACGGGCGGGGACTGCAATACGTCTTTCATGCGTGCCAGCACGCCCATGCCGTCGAGATCGGGCATCACGAGATCGAGAATCACCGCGTCGATGCGCGGCGTATCGGGATTGTCGAGCAGCGACAACGCATCCAGACCGCTTGCAACAGCCAGTGGATGATAGCCCGAACGCGTCAACAGGCCTTCCAGCCGCTGGCGTTCGACAGGGTCATCATCAACTATGAGCACTCGTTTTTGCATCGGCTCCGTTTCATCACTGACAACAGGATCGGGCTTCAAAAAATCCGATCATGGTTAAGATTCGGATCACACCATGACTGATGAGGGTAAACGGGGCTTTAACGCCGAAGGGTTTTTCGGGACTGATTTATCGGCTCTCGCTCACGAGATGCCTTGATCCTGCCATCACGCTCGGCCATAAGCGAAGCAACACGCAGCAATCTTGCTGGTTATCGGAGCCGTTACGCATGTCCAACCTGTTATTTCCCGTCGATCTGCCGCCCCGTCTCGCCGCTCATGCCGATTCGGGCGCGGCAAAGGCCAATACCGATTTGGGACTTTTGCCGGAATGGAATTTGAACGATCTCTATCCCGGTCTCGACAGCGAGGCCTTTCAGGCCGATCTCGCACTGGCAGCGCAACAGGCCAAAGCCTTTGCCGCCGATTATCAGGGCAAGCTGGCTGATCTGGCCAAAGGCAAGAATGCCGCCGAAACCCTGTGCGGGGCGATCACACGCTACGAGGAGATCGACGACCGGCTGGGGCGGATCATCTCTTATGCGGGATTGGTCTATTCGGGCGAGACGACCGATCCGGTCCGCGCCAAATTCTATGGCGATGCGCAGGGTCATCTGACCGATATTTCAACGCATTTGCTGTTTTTCACTTTGGAACTCAACCGCATTGACGATTCGCTGCTTGATCAGGCCGCAAGCCATGCGCCTCTGGCCCGTTACAAGCCGTGGCTGGAAGACATCCGCCGCGAAAAGCCGCATCAGCTCGAGGACAAGCTCGAACAGCTGTTCCACGAAAAAGCGGCCACCGGCTATTCGTCATGGAACCGCTTGTTCGATGAAACCATCTCCTCGCTGCGCTTCTCGCTGGATGGCGAGGAGCTGACCATCGAACCGATCCTCAACAAGATGCAGGATGCGGACGGCGCCCTGCGCCAGCGCGCCTCCGAGGCCTTGGCCCATACGTTCAAGGACAATCTGCGGATTTTCACGCTGATCACCAATACGCTGGCCAAGGACAAGGATATTTCCGACACATGGCGCGGTTTTTCCGATGTCGCGGATTCGCGCCATCTCGCCAATCGGGTCGAGCGCGAGGTGGTGGATGCACTGGTCTCTGCCGTGCAAGCTGCCTATCCGCGCCTGTCACACCGCTATTACAAGCTCAAAGCCCAATGGTTCGGCGTCGACGCCCTGAACCATTGGGACCGCAACGCGCCGCTGCCCAAGGTCGAGCAGAAGGTGATCGCGTGGGAAGAGGCCAAACAGACGGTGCTGGGTGCCTATGGGCATTTCTCGCCCGAAATGGCGCGACTGGCGCAACGCTTTTTCGATGAACGCTGGATTGACGCGCCGGTGCGTCCGGGCAAGGCACCGGGCGCGTTTGCGCATCCGACCGTGCCGTCGGCCCATCCCTATGTGCTGGTCAATTATCAGGGCAAGCCGCGCGATGTGATGACGCTGGCCCATGAATTGGGCCACGGCGTCCACCAGTTGCTGGCCGGACCCAACGGCGCCTTGATGGCCCCGACGCCGCTGACTTTGGCTGAAACGGCTTCGGTGTTCGGCGAAATGCTGACTTTCCGCTCCATGCTCGACAAGACAACCGATCCGCTGGCCCGCAAGGCCCTGCTGGCTGGCAAGGTCGAGGATATGATCAATACCGTGGTGCGCCAGATCGCCTTTTACAGCTTTGAACGCAAGGTCCATCTCAAGCGCAAGGAAGGCGAGTTGACCGCCGATGACATCTGCGCGCTGTGGATGGATGTGCAGCACGACAGTCTGGGTCCGGCGATCCGGCTGGGTCCGGGCTATGAGACTTTCTGGACCTATATTCCGCATTTCATCCATTCGCCGTTCTATGTCTATGCCTATGCTTTCGGGGATTGTCTGGTGAATTCGCTGTATGGCGTTTACGAAAAAGCCTCCGACGGCTTTGTCGAACGCTATTTTGCCATGCTGTCGGCGGGCGGCACCAAGCACCATTCGGAATTGCTGGCCCCGTTCGGTCTCGATGCGCGTGATCCGGCCTTCTGGCAGATCGGGCTGGGCGTGATCGAGAACATGATCATCGAGCTGGAACAGCTGGATTAAGTTTGATCCAGTTCGTGCTTTGGCCCGTGTAGAACATATGGGCTGTTGTGGTGCCCGACAGGGCGACGCTGATGACCCGATCCGATGATGAGCAGAACCGTTTATCGGCCCGCGCGGCCCGCTATATGCGGGTCGGCCTTCAAGTGGGAGGTGTGGCGGCCCGCATGGCGGGCGCACGGCTGACGGGCACGGGTTTCGGCGAACAGGCCAATGCGGTGATGCTGACACAGGCATTGGGCGGGTTGAAAGGCCCGTTGATGAAGGTGGCGCAACTGGTTGCCACCATTCCCGATCTGCTGCCGCCCGATTTTGCGCAAGAGCTGCAAAAATTGCAAAGCGATGCCCCGCCGATGGGCGCGGCCTTTGTCAAACGCCGGATGATCGCCGAGCTGGGCCCGGATTGGCTGACCCGTTTTGCCCATTTCGATCTCAAACCCTCCGCTGCCGCCTCGCTGGGGCAGGTGCACAAAGCGACTTCGCTTGCCGGTGATCCCTTGGCGTGCAAGCTGCAATATCCGGATATGCAATCGGCGGTCGAGGCCGATCTGAACCAGCTTTCGGTGCTGTTTGCCATGCACCGGCAGATGGATCCGGCGATTGATACCAGCGAAATCGCCAAGGAAATTGCCGAGCGCATCCGCGAGGAACTCGATTATGAGCGCGAGGCCAAACATGCCGATCTCTATCGCCTGATGCTGGCCGGCGAGGCCTTGGTGCGTGTGCCGAACGTCCATCAAGACCTGTCAACCGATCGGTTGTTGGTGCTGAACTGGCTGGAAGGCAAGCCCTTGCTGGGCTTCAAACAGCATGATCTGGCGACGCGCAACCGCATCGCGACCGCGATGTTTCAGGCGTGGTGGCTGCCGTTCAGCCGGTTCGGCGTGATCCATGGCGATCCGCATCTGGGCAATTACACCGTGTTCGAAGAGGGTGCAGAGGCTGGCGGCATCAATCTGCTCGATTATGGCTGCGTGCGGATTTTCCCGCCGCGCTTTGTCGGCGGGGTGGTCGATCTCTATCGGGGCTTGCGTGAAAATGATCTCGAACGCGTCACCCATGCCTATCAGACCTGGGGCTTCAAGGGACTGACCAAGGAGTTGATCGAGGTGCTCAATGTCTGGGCGCGGTTTATCTATGCCCCTTTGCTCGATGACCGCGTGCGCACGGTGGCTGACGGGGTTTCGCCCGCCGCCTATGGCCGCAAAGAGGCTTTTACCGTGCATCAGGCCCTGAAAAAGCAGGGTCCGGTGACCATTCCGCAGGAATTCGTGTTTATGGACCGCGCCGCCATCGGTCTGGGCAGCGTGTTCCTGCATCTGTCGGCAGAACTGAATTTCCACCAACTGTTCGAAACCGCCATGGCGGACTTTTCGGTGGAGGGTGTGACGGCGCGTCAGTCACAGGCTTTGCAGGCAACGGGCCTCATCCCCGCTTGACCTGACGGCCCGTACGGCACAGGCTCGTCGTCCTGCAAGGGAGAACGAGCCGATGAGCACCAGCAAAAAGACCGGCGGCGAGACGCCGCGCCGACAGGATCATGAGCCCGAACCGATGGCTTTGGCCCTCGCACATGCCGAATTGGCGGGCAGCAACAAAGACCTGTTTGATAAATGCACCGAAAAGCTCGGCTTCATCCCGAATGTGCTGGCCTCCTATGCGCATGACAATGTCAAGCTGGAAGCTTTCACGCTGTTCTACAATGATTTGATGATGGCACCGTCGGGCCTGTCGAAACTGGAGCGCGAGATGATCGCGGTGGCGGTGTCTTCCGAGAATCGCTGCTTCTATTGTCTGACCGCCCACGGCGCGGCGGTGCGGCAATTGTCGGGGGATCCGGTCTTGGGGGAATTGCTGGTGATGAACTGGCGGGCGGCCGATCTGTCGCCGCGCCACCACGCCATGCTGGCCTTTGCAACCAAAATGACCCGCGCGTCCTGCGAGATCACCGAGGCCGACCGGCAGGCCTTGCGCGACACGGGCATGGGCGACCGCGACATCTGGGATGTGGCCGCCGTGGCCGCCTTTTACAACATGACCAATCGGATGGCCTCTGCCGTCGATATGCGGCCCAATCCGGCCTATCACAGCCAAGCGCGCGGCTGAGCCCACTTCAAGAGCCGGCGCGAGCCGGCTCTTGAAGTGGGTTGGTATAAAAAAAGAGCCGGCATAGCCGGCTCTTGAAGTCTTGGGAGGATACGAAGCTCAATCAAAGAGAATGTCATAGGTTGTTGGTGGACCCGGTTCTCAAACCCCTGATGCTAGGGGGGACTGTTACCAAGGGTGAGCACCGGGTCCGAGGCAACATTGATCACTATACGCCGCACTGCGGCGATGAATGGGCCGGATCAAGGCGAAATCATGATTTATTGATCCGGGGGATATTTTTTTAAGGCTTGTTGGATGCCGGTCCCCAAGGCATCATGGTGACAGTGTTTCGGGGTATCGGGGCGGATGATGGGTGACGTTCAAGAGGAAACCAGCCGTTCGGGGCTTGAACAGGTGCAGCGGAGTTCCGAGCCCGCCCTGATCGTGACCCTGCCTTTGCCGATTGCGGCGGGTGCTTCGGTGACAGGCAATCACAGTTCTGTCCCCTCTGCTCCTGCGGTGGTGGCGTTTGACCGGTTCGAGCTGCGCGTTTTGCTCAATCTTTACGGGCGCATGGTGGCTGCGGGAGAATGGCGCGATTATGCCATGGATTTCACCCCCGACATTGCGATTTTCTCGGTGTTCCGCCGCGCCCATGATGTGCCGCTCTATCGCATCGAGAAAAACCCGAAGCTGGCGCGCAAACAGGGGCAATATGTGCTTAAAGGGACCGCGGGGCAGGCGCTCAAGCGCGGCCACGACTTGTCCCTTGTGCTGCGCTTTCTCGACAAGCCGGTGAAGCTGGTGGTTGGTTAGAGAGACTTGTCGCGCAGACACAGGGCCAACAAAAAGGCCCCGCGAACGGGGCCTTTCCGAAGGTTTGCGTGTGCCATCAGTCGTTGTTGCGGTTGCCCATCAGCGACAACAGGAACTGGAACATGTTCACGAAGTCCAGATACAGTGTCAGCGCACCCATTACCGACCATTTGGCAATGAGGGTCTGGTCATAGGCCACAGCGCTGTATTCTTCCTTCAGACGCTGGGTATCCCAAGCTGTCAGGCCTGCAAAGATCACCACGCCCACCGCCGAAATGGCGAACTGCATGGCCGAGCTCTGCATGAAGATGTTGACGAGGCTGGCAATCATCAGGCCGATCAGGCCCATCACCAGAAAGCCGCCCATCGCCGACAGCGACCGCTTGGTCGTGTAGCCGTAGAGCGACGTGCCCGCAAACATCAGAGCCGTGATCGCAAACACCTGCACCACGCTACCGAGCTGGTAGATGACGAAGATGGAGGACATCGACAGGCCCATCGTGGCCGCAAAGGCCCAGAAGGTGCCGAGCAGGCTGACATAGCTCATCCGTTCAAAACGGAACGACAACACGAAAATGAAAGCCAGAGGCGCCAGCATCACAAGCCATTTCAGCGGGCTCAAATACAGCGTCTGTCCCAGCGGGGTCAACGCCAGTTTGCCGTTGACTTCGTGGGTTGCGGCCATGAACGTCCCCCAGGCCACCAGACCGGAAATACCCAGTGCCAGTGTCATGTGGTTGTAAATGCCCAGCATATAAGTCCGCAGGCCCTGATCATACGTCGCGCGATCAATCGGCGCCGCATAAGCTCCCCACGGGGTTGATCCATTGCCATCGAAATTTGACATCGATTTATCCTTTAGTTCCCCTCCCGCCTTCATGGCGGCTTACGGAAAATATGAGGAGATTGTGACCAAATTACAAGTGGTCAAACAGTTTGTTTGGTCCATTTCTCATAAAGAATGAAGATGACGGGCGGGTTTTTGCCCCAAAACCCGCCAAGTGCCGACCAAGCCCAGCCCGATTGTGCCGATCACTCCCAACAACGCCACGCCATAGGACTGTTGGGTCAACCCGTGATAGCCCAGTTTCATCAGCTTGGTCACGATGGTTTGCGCCAGCAAATCCCCCGCGATCAGACCGAAAATTGCCGAGAAGAGGGCGATCATCGCATATTCGATCACATAGGCGCGGATCAGTATGGCGCGGGTGGCCCCCAGCGTTTTCAAAATGACAGCATCATAGATCCGCGCTTGCTGGCCCGCTCCCAAAGCACCGGCCAGCACGAGGATGGCCGAGAACAGAGTCACAAGGCTCGCGCCGCGAATGGCGGCAATCAGCTTGCCGACCAGTTCGTCAATCGCTTCCAGTGCATCCTTGACCCTGACGGAGGTGACGCCGGGAAAGCGTGTGGCCACTTTGGCCAAGAGTTTCGCCTCGTCCACTGCCGTAGAGTCAGGCGGATTGGTCAGGGTTGCCAGCGTGTTGTAGGGCGCGCCGGTAAAACTGTTGGGCGAGAACACCATCACGAAATTGATGCCGAGCGACTGCCATTCGATCCGCCGGAAATTGGCAATTTTCGCTTCTATCAACCGCCCCAGCACATTGACGGTGATGGTATCGCCGAGTTTCAGCCCCAAGCCTTTGGCGGCCTCGCTGTCAAACGACAGCAGAGGCGGGCCCGCATAATCCTTGGGCCACCATTCGCCCTCGACCACCACCGATCCCTCGGGCGGGGTGGCCGAATAGGTGATGCCGCGATCCCCCTCCAATACCCATGCGATATCGTCGCGCGCCTTGATGTTTTCGGCGCGGGTGTCGTTGAGCGCGGTAATGCGGCCGCGCATCATCGGTACGGTCAGCATTTTGCCCCTGGGGGCCAGTTCCGCGATGTATTGGCCGAATGGTTCCAGATCATCACGCGGCACATCGACAAAGAAAAAGCTCGGGGCTTTTTCGGGCAAAGACTGGCGCAATTGCCGGCGCAAGGTGTCGTCGATGCTGGCAATGGTAACCAGAAGTGTGACGCCCAGCCCGATCGACAGCACCAGCGTCGGCGCAAGCGAACCGGGACGGTGGATATTGGCCAGAGCCAGCCGCCATTCGGTGTTTTTGGCGATCGGCACATGCTTGGCCAGCAGGGCCAAAGCCAGCCCCATGCCGCGCAAAACCACAAAAATCGCACTGGTGGCCACCACCGACCAGATGGCGATTTTGCGGTCATAGGCAAACAGCACCGCGACCGTTGCCAAGCCCAGCACGGCAAGCGCGGTGGCGGCCATATAGCGGCGGCGCGGCCAGCGCCAGGCAGGAGCCACCTCGTCGCGAAACAGCGCGGAGACCGAGACATCATGCGCACGGCCCAACGGCCAGAGCGAGAAGGCCAGCACCGCCAGCAAACCATAGACAATGCCCAAAAGCGCCTGTTCGGGATAGACATGCGGCTCCAGCGGCACAGGCAGATATTTGATGGCAAAAGCGGCTATCGCAAAGGGCAGGGCCGCACCAATGGCCAGCCCGATCAGCGTGCCGACCAGTCCCATGCCCATCACCTCGATCAAAGCGAGCGAGAACACGGTTGAACCCGACGCACCGACCGCTTTCATCACTGCCATGGATTCACGGCGGCGTTCGACAAAGGCTGCGGTTGCATTGGCCACGCCGATCCCGCCGACAATCAGCGCGGTCAGACCAACCAGCGTGAGAAACTGGGTAAAGCGTTCGAGGTTGCGGGTGAATTGCGGGGCGGCATTGCGGCGGTTGCGGATTTCAAATCCGGCATCGGGGAACAGTTTGGGAATCATTGTCCCCAACCGGTCCAGCGCGGCATCGGACCGGTCGGTGAGGCTGATCCGCCATGAATGACGGATCAGCGCATCGGGACGAATCAGGCCGACGGCCTGCAAAGCCTCCTGCCGGATCAACAGGCGCGGGCCAAGGCTGATCCCGCCTGCCAGCTTGTCGGGCTCTGTCAGCAAAACCGCGCGCAATTCCAGCCATGATTCGCCGATCTGTACCCTGTCGCCGACTTTCACATTCAGGCGGGCAAACAAAGCAGGATCGGCCACAGCGCCATAGATGCCTTTCGACAAAGCCAGCGCTTGGGCCAATGCCAAGGGCGGATCAAGCTCGACCCCGCCGATGGCGGGATAGGTGGCATCCACCGCTTTGATCTCGGCAAGGCCTGCCGCCTGCTCGCCGGCGCGCACCATCGCGCGCAGGCTCAACAGATGCGTGACAGCACCCTGCTGGTTGAAAAAGGCCAGTTCCTGTTCGCTGGCAGGCCGCTGCATGCGGCTGATCGAGATATCGCCGCCCAAAATCCGCCTGCCATGGGTGGCCAATCCGTCGCCGAGCGATTGGGCGATCGAGCCGATGCCGGTAATGGCGGCCACACCCAAGGCGATGCAGCTGATGAAAATACGAAAACCGGCAAACCCGCCGCGCAAGTTGCGCGAGGCCAGACGGATCAGGGTTGCAGCCTTTGCTCTGATCAAAACCATCGGCATGTCAGGCGGTCACAGCTGTGAGGGTATCGTGCTCGATCTGGCCCGAACGCAGCCGCACCGTACGGTCACAGCGCGCGGCCAACCCCAGATCATGCGTCACCAGAATCAGAGTGGTGCCGTGTTCGCGCTGCAACTCGAACAACAATTCGACTATATCCGCGCCGGTTGCTTCGTCCAGATTGCCGGTCGGCTCGTCGGCCACCAGAATGGCGGGATTTGCGACAATGGCGCGCGCCAGTGCGACGCGTTGCTGCTCGCCGCCCGACAATTCCGCCGGATAATGGTTCATGCGGAGCGACAGGCCCACCCGTGCCAAGGCAGCCGTGGCGCGTGTGGAGGCCTCCTTCTCACCCGCCAGTTCCAGCGGCACCGAGACATTTTCCAGTGCCGTCATCGTCGGGATCAGATGGAAAGATTGAAACACCACACCGATCTGCTTGCCCCTGAAACGGGCCAGTTGGTCTTCGCTCATGTTCGTGAGGTCTTGGTTGTCGATGATGATTTCACCGCTGTCGGGTTGTTCAAGTCCCGCCATGCACATCAGCAGGGTCGATTTGCCCGAACCCGAAGGACCGACAAGGCCGAGAGCCTCGCCCCGCATCACATCCAGCGAGATGGATTTGAGGATATGGACGCGCCCCGCGCCCCGGCCAAGACTTAAATCGACATTGCGTAAAGAAATTGCCTTGACCATTCACCTGCCTCAATCCAATAAAATCATACCAGTCACAATCTGCAGGCCGTTGAACGGGCTTTTTGCAACCAGCGCGCCGATTGTTATCCATAGCCTGCCAGTTGTGTTGCGTCCTGTGCTATCTCTACGCAAACTTACCAAATGCCGGATCATCCAAACCAATTTTACCCGCAAGGTACTCCCGATGCCGACTTTCCGCCTGCCCCGTCTTACACTGATCTTCAACATGGCTTTTTTAGGGCTTCTCGCTGTTGCCCTCGGAGCGCATGCACCTGCCATGGCACAATCCAAACCGGCGAAAACCCTGAAAATCGTTGCCTTGGGCGATAGTCTCACGGCGGGCTATCAGCTCGCCAATGGCGAGGCCTATCCGGATGTGTTGCAAAAAGCACTGGCGGGGCGTGGTATTCAGGCTGTTGTGGCCAATGCGGGTGTGTCGGGTGACACCACCACGGGCGGACTGGCGCGGCTCGATTTCTCCGTACCCGAGGGGACCGATGCAGTGCTGCTTGAATTGGGTGCCAATGACATGATGCGCGGTGTCGATCCGGAAAGTCCGCGGGCCAATCTGACCAAGATGATTTTGAAGCTCAAAGAGCGCAACATTCCGGTGATGCTGTTCGGTATTCCCGCCTGGTCGAATGCCGGTCCCGATTACGCCAAAAAATTCAATGCGATCTATCCCGATCTCGCGCTGGTCTATCAGGTGCCGCTCTATCCGTTTTTCCTCGAAGGCCTGATCGGCAATCGCGACATGATGCTGGCAGACGGCATCCATCCGAGCGCAGCGGGCGTGCGCGAGATGGTGCGTCTGACCTTGCCACATGTCGAAGCCTTTTTGCGCAAGCTGCCAGCCAAACCGTGATCTCCACTGGATTTAGCGCGCAATCTATGCCAATCGGTGTTGCCCTTTCCTGATCCTGTATGCGCGGAGTGCTTCTATTATGGAATTTCGGACCCTTGGCCGCACCGGCCTGAAGGTAAGCAGCATTTGTCTCGGCACCATGAATATGGGTGAGCAGAACACCGAGACAGAAGGCCATGAACAGATGGATTACGCGCTGGAGCGCGGCATCAATTTCTTCGACACCGCCGAGCTCTATCCCGTCCCTCCCAAGGCCGAAACCGTAGGCCGGACCGAAAAGATCATCGGCAGCTGGTTCTCAGCCCATAAAAACCGCGACAAGGTCGTGCTGGCTACCAAAGTGGTGGGCCGCACACCGATGGACTGGTTCCGTGATCCCAAGGGTCCGGCAGAACTCAGCAAGGCCCAGATGACCGAGGCGCTCGAAGGCAGCCTGCGCCGCCTGCGCACCGATTATATCGATCTCTACCAGTTGCATTGGCCCGATCGTCCCATGCCTTGGGGGTCAAACCCGACCCATTTCAAAGCCGATGAAATGATGGGCGATTTCCACAGTTTCCAGAGCGTTCTCGAAGTGCTCGACGGCTTCGTGAAAGCGGGCAAAGTGCGCCATGTCGGCCTGTCCAACGAAAGCGCGTGGGGCACGATGAAATTTCTGACGACGTCCGAGCATCACGGCCTGCCGCGCATGGCGTCGATCCAGAATGCCTATTCGCTGATCAACCGCACCTATGAAACCGCGCTGGCGGAAATTTCCCTGCGCGAGGATTGCGGATTGCTGGCCTATTCGCCGCTGGCCCAAGGCTATCTGACAGGCAAATACCGCTTGGGTGCGTTGCCGCCCAAAGCGCGCAAGACCCTGTTCAACCGCTTGCAGCGTTATGAAAAGCCCGGTTCCCAGGAAGCAATCGAAGCCTATTGGGATCTGGCCCATGAAGCCGGTCTGTCGCTGACGCAGATGGCGCTGGCCTTTGTCACCTCGCGCTCGTTCGTGACCTCTAACATCATCGGCGCGACGACGATGGAACAGCTCAAAACCTGCATCGACTCGGTCAATGTGACGATCACGCCGGAGCTGGAAGCCAAGATCGACGCGATCCATCAGGTGCATATGAACCCCGCGCCTTAAGCCGGGTTTCTGTTCCGGTTGAGAATCAGCCTCTCCCCTTCCATTCTGGGCGTTCATGCGTGCCTTGAAGGAAGGGGAGGTGGCCATGCCCCGTTTGTTTACCGGCTTTGAAGTGCCCCCCGATATTGCCGAACAACTCGCCGCGGTGCGCGGCGGTTTGACGGGTGCGCGCTGGATCACGCCCGACCATTATCATGTCACCTTGCGGTTTTTCGGCGATATCGACGGCGCGACCGCCCGCGATATCGACGCGATGCTGGTGCTGCTCGACAAGCCCGCTTTGAGACTGACGGTAACAGGTTTGCGGATTTTCGGCGGCGAGCGTCCGCGGGCTTTGGTGGCCGAAATCGAATCCATCCCCGATTTGCTGGAGATGCAGGCCGAACAGGAACGGCTGGTGCAGCGGCTCGGCCTGCCGCCCGAAACCCGCAAATACGCGCCCCACATCACGCTGGCGCGCTTGCGCGATGTCTCGGCCTTCCAGCTGGCGGCCTTCATCTCTTCGGTCGGCCCCGTGCCGAAACTGGCTTTTACGGCTGATCGCTATGTGATGTTTTCTTCGCGGGACTCTGTGGGCGGCGGGCCCTATATTGTGGAGGCGGATTATCCGCTGGGGATGTGTGCCGATGACCACTTTGCTGAATGAGACCGAACGACAGGCTTTAACAAAATCCTTGCCGCACTGGACCCTTGCCGAAGGGCGCGATGCGATCTGCCGCAAGCTGGATTTCGATGATTTCAGTCAGGCCTTCGCCTTCATGACGCGGGTCGCCATGCTGGCCGAGCAGATGAACCATCATCCCGAATGGTTCAACTGCTACCGCCGTGTCGAGATCACGCTGGCAACCCATGATGCCGGCGGCTTGACGCAAAAAGATCATGCGCTGGCCCAAGCCATCGAAGGTCTGTTGGTTTGATTGTTATTTCGGCTGCATCCGCAAGGCGCCGTCGAGCCTGATGGCGGTGCCGTTGAGCATGTCGTTCTCGATGATCGAACGGGCCAGTTGCGCATATTCGTCGGGCTTGCCGAGGCGCGAGGGGAAGGGGATGCTGGCTTCCAGTGCGTGACGGAAATCATCGGGCACGGCCGCCATCATCGGCGTTTCAAACAGGCCGGGCATGATGCTCATCACGCGGATGCCGTAGCCCGCCAGATCGCGCGCCATCGGCAATGTCATGCCGACAATGCCGCCTTTGGACGCGGAATAGGCGGTTTGGCCGATTTGCCCGTCCTCGGCGGCGACAGAAGCCGTGCAGATGATTACGCCGCGCCCGCCATCCGGCGTGACCGGATCAAGCTGCGCCATCGCCACCGCCGATTGGGCGATCATGCTAAAAGTGCCGGTCAGATTGACCGCGATCACCTTGTTGAACAAGGCCAGATCGTGCCCCAGCCATTCGCCGGTGTCGCGCTTTCTGCTGACCAGCCGCTTGCCCTGCGCAATGCCCGCGCAATTGATCAAAATCCGTTCGGTGCCATGGGCCGCGCGCGCCTTGGCGATGCCCTCGATCACCGAGGCCTCGTTGGTGACATCGACGGTGCAAAACAGCGCGCCGAGTTCGGCGGCGATGTCCGCGCCTTTGGGGTCCATATCAAACGAGGCGGTTTTGACGCCCGCCTGGCGCAACATGCGGATGGTCGCCTGTCCGAGGCCCGACGATCCTCCGGTGACAATGGCGGCCAGCTGGTCGTTGAGCTGCATAAGGTCTCTCCCCCCAAATTGCTTGGTCTGAAAAATACAGACAAAAGCGGGGCGTCACCAGCTAGCCTTTGGGCGGGAGGGGATTAGTTTGCGCGCTCTTCCATCCCGCGTCTCAAGCGGGTGAAGGCCAGCCTGATGCGCGATTTGACAGTGCCGAGCGGCAGGCCGGTCTTTTCGGCGATTTCGCTGTGCGACAGCCCGTCGAAAAACGCCAGACGCACCAGCACCAGCTGTTCTTCGGGCAAATCGGCCAGAGCGAGCCTGATCTTGTCTTCCTGCTTGCCCAGATCGATCATCTCATCGGCATCGGGCGTATCGGCAACGATATCGTCAAACCCGTCGGCGGGATCGACAAAATCGATGCGGTTGCGGCGCAGACGGTCGATGCGGCGGTTGCGGGCGATTCTGAACAGCCAAGTTCCCAAAGCGGATTTCTGCGAATCAAACAGATGCGCCTTGTGCCATAGTGTCACCATCACATCCTGCGTGATCTCTTCGGCCTGCGCGGAATCTGTGCCCAAACGAATCAAATGCGATTGCAGACGCGGCACGAAATAATCGAACAGCTGGGCAAAAGCAGCGCGGTCACGATGCTCGACAAGTGCGGCCACAAGGCTGTTGAAATCGGGGGGCGAGGGCAAACGAGGGCTTCCTGATAGGCTGATGCGGCCGATTGGCCTGTCTTGCAAGGGTGTCGGGAGATAGGCTGCCTTGCCGGTTCCGTTCGCGTGCGGGGCTGGCAGATATTTCCCTGGCCGCTACTGTGCCATGAAACATGAAGATGATACAATAATATCTGACAATCGGCCGGAAGGGACCGGTCACAGTTTTTTTGATGCGGGTTCGACAGCAATTTTGCCATTTTTGCGCTTCATTAACCATTGGGCGTCATAGAATAGGTCCGCATAACGTGGATGTGTGGTGACACTCTATAGGATAGACTTCAGGCCATGATTGAAAAAAGTAGATTCTCCGGGGTGTTGACGGTGTTTGCACTCGCTACCAGTGCCGTATTGATGCCGCATCAGGCATTCGCCCAGAAAAAGCCTGAAAAGCCGGCCGCAGCCGCTCCGGCCCAGCCTGCCGGTCCTGTCCAGCTCGCCACATTCGGCGAATGGGGGGCCTATGCCGCCGATGCCTCAGGCAAGGGACGGGTCTGTTATGTACTGGCCAAGCCCAAAGAGCGGCTGCCCAAAGATCTCAAGCGCGATGACGGTTTCCTGTTCATCTCGGCGCGTCCCGCCGATGGGGTGCACAATGAAATCAGCTTTGTGCTCGGCTTCCCCACCAAGGACAATTCAACCGGCGAAATGGTGATCGGTTCCACCAAATTCACCCTTGTCACCAAGGGCACCAGCGCCTGGGTCAAAAATGCAGCAGAAGACAACAATGCTGTTGAATTGATGAAGAAAAACAAGACGATGACCGTCAAAACCAGTTCCGGTAAAGGCAATGCGACCACCGACACCTATGCACTGGCCGGATTGGGGCAGGCTCTGGACCGCATCAAGAAAGAATGTCCGTAACCGCTTTGATGGCGCGTGTGCCGACAATATGCTAAAAGCCCGTTCACTCATCTGAGAGAGCGGGCTTTATGATTGCGAGCGACAGTCTTCTAATCGAGAAAACACCGGAAGTGACAGTGCCTGTGGTGATCGAGCGCGGCTCGTCGCTGGTCGGGATGACGCGCACGCAAATGGTCAGCGCCTTGCGGGAAATCGGCGTGCCCGAGCGCGAAACCCGGATGCGCGTCGCCCAGCTCTGGCACTGGATCTATCATCGCGGGGTCGATGAATTCGATGCCATGCTCAATGTCTCCAAGGGCATGCGGGCGAGCCTGAAGCAAAGCTATACGCTGGCGCGGCCCGAGGTGATTTCCGAACAGATTTCGATTGATGGCACGCGCAAATGGTTGATTCGCATGCCTCCGACCGGCCCCCACGACAAGGGCGCGGAGATCGAGACCGTCTATATCCCCGAATCCGATCGCGGCACTTTGTGCATTTCCTCGCAGGTCGGTTGCACGCTCAACTGCACCTTCTGCCACACCGGCACGCAGAAACTGGTGCGCAACCTGACCAGTTCGGAAATCATCGCGCAGGTGATGGTGGCGCGCGACCGTTTGGGCGATTGGCCCGGCGCGGAACGCTCGACCGAAGGGCTTGTCCCCGACGGCTTGCGGGCGGTGTCGAATGTCGTGCTGATGGGCATGGGCGAGCCGCTCTATAATTTCGAGAATGTCCGTGATGCGATGGAAGTGGTGACCGATGGTGACGGGTTGTCGCTGTCGCGCCGCCGGATCACGCTGTCGACCTCCGGCGTGGTGCCGATGATCGAGCGTGCCGGACACGAAATCGGCTCGATGTTGGCGATTTCTCTGCATGCGGTGCGCGATGATCTGCGCAACGAGCTGGTGCCGCTCAACCGCAAATATCCGATCCGCGAGCTCTTGGAGGCCTGCCGCAATTATCCCGGTGTCTCGAATGCACGGCGCATCACCTTCGAATATGTGATGCTGGACGGCGTCAATGACAGCCATGCCGATGCACGCGAATTGGTGCGGCTGCTGAAGGGGATTCCGGCCAAAATCAACCTGATCCCCTTCAATCCATGGCCCGGCACCCGCTATACCTGTTCGGATTGGGAGCGGATCGAGGAATTTTCCGACATCGTGTTTCGGGCGGGCTATGCCTCGCCGGTGCGCACGCCGCGCGGACGCGATATTCTGGCGGCCTGTGGCCAACTCAAAAGCGAGACCGAAAAACTGCGCGCCCGCGCCCGCATGATGCTGGAAAGCGGCATCGGTGCCGAAGGCGTCTATGCGCGCAACCATGACGGCGACTGAGGCCCGAAAACGCTGACGGGGAGAGTGTCATGACCGACGAGACGCCCAAGGCCGACCCGCACAGGATCACCATCAGGGTCTATTACGAGGACACGGATTTTTCCGCCCGTGTCTATCACGCCTCTTACTTGCGCTTTCTCGAGCGCGCACGCACCGAATTGCTGCGCGATCTCGGCATCCATCAAGGCGAGCTGCATGGCGCGGATCAGGCCTATGTCTTCGTTGTCCGCCGGATGGAAGTGGAATGGCTGAAACCGGCGGTGATGGATGATCTGCTGGATGTCGAAACCGTCTGCGCCTCGCAGCGCGGACCCTTGCTGACGCTGGACCAGAAAATTGTCCGCGATGGCGTGGTGCTGCTGACGGCTTCTGTTTTGGTGGTGACGATCAAGGACGGCAAGCCCGCCCGCCTGCCGCCCGATATTGCGAAACTGTTCAACCCCGCCAGTGCCTGACAGGGCAGAATTTGAACAGCGGGTTTTATCCGATCGACTGCCGCAGGATGCGGGCGAGGCGGTCGGAGAAATCCTTGGGGTCTGCGGGCCGTTCGCCGTCAAGGATCAGCGCTTCGTCGAGCAACAGATGCGCCGCGTCCTGTTTGAGGGGCTCGCGGCCCGAATCCAGTGCGGCGAGCGAGCGGATCAGATCGTGGTGCGGGTTGATTTCCAGCACCGGCTTGGCCGCCGTGTCGATCCGGCCTGCACCCATCAGCATTTTTTCCAGCTGTCGGTCCGGCCCCAGCTCCGAGGCAACGATGCAGACTGCGCTGTCGGTCAACCGGTCCGAAATCCGCACATCCGACACCGCGTCCCCCAACGTCTCCTTGAAGAAGGTGATCAGCTCTTTGGTGGGTTGGTCGCCTTCGTGGTCGGTCTTCTTGGAGGCATCGAGCAGCGGGATCAGCGACAGATCGGACGCGCCTTGCGTGACCGATTTGAACGGCTTGCCGTCGAATGACACGCCCGACGACACCCAGAAACTGTCGACAGGATCGGTGAGCAACAGCACTTCGATGCCGCGCGCCTTGAAGCCTTCGAGATGGGGCGAGGATTCAAGCCGTTTGCGGTCATCGCCCGCGATGTAATAGAGCGCGGTCTGGTTCTCTTTGAAACCTTCGACAAGGGCGGGCAGGCTTTTGAGGCTGTCGCCGGAGGAGGTCGTGGCAAAGCGCGACAGGGCCAGCAGGGCCTCGCGCCGCTCGAAATCCTCGTATAGGCCTTCCTTGATCACGGGGCCGAAATTGGCCCAGATCGCGGCATAGGTGTCGGGCTCGCTGGCGGCAAGTTTTTCAAGATCGGCAATGACGCGGCTGGTCACGCCGCGCTTGATGGCGGTCAGGATCGCGCTTTCCTGAATCATTTCGCGCGAGACATTGAGCGGCAGATCGGCGGAATCGACCAAGCCGCGCACAAAGCGCAAATAGCGCGGCAGGATTTCGGCCTCGTCGGTGATGAAGACGCGTTTGACATAGAGCTTGATGCGGCCCTTGCGGTCGGCGTCGAACAGATCGAACGGTTTCGAACCGGGGATAAAGGTCAAAACCGTATATTCCTGCCGGCCTTCGGCTCGATAATGCAGCGTGCTGGCGGGCTCGTCATACAGGCCCGCAACCGAGCGATAGAAATCGGTATAATCCTGCGACGAAATATCGGATTTGGATTTGGTCCACAAAGCCGCGCCATCGGTGACATCGGTGGCCTCGGGCTCGCCGGCCTCTTTGATCCGGATCGGCACGGGCACATGGCCCGATTGGGCGCGGATCAGGTTTTCGAGTGTGTATTTTTCGGCATAGGATTGCGCCTCATCCGACAGATGCAACACGACGCGCGTGCCGCGTGCGGGGGCATCGGCCAAGGCCAGTGCGGTCATCCCGAAGGTGCCTTTGCCGTCCGACGACCATTGCCAAGCCTCGTCCGATCCGGCGCGGCGCGACAGCACATCGACATGTCCGGCGACCATGAAGGCCGAATAGAAGCCGACGCCGAACTGGCCGATCAAGGTGGCTTCGCCGCCTTTCTGGGTGGCTTCGATCTGGTCCATAAAGGCTTTTGTGCCCGAGCGCGCGATGGTGCCAAGGGCATCGATCATATCCTGACGGTCCATACCGATGCCGTTGTCCTCGACAATCAGACGCTTGGCGTCTTTGTCCAGTGTCAGCTCAATGCGCGGGGTCGGATCGTCGCCATACAGATCGGGCGCGGCAATCGCCTCGTAGCGCAGTTTTTCGCAGGCATCGGCGGCGTTGGAAATCAGTTCCCGCAAAAACACATCTTTGTCGGAATAAACAGAATGAACCATCATGTGCAGCAGACGCGACACATCGGCTTCAAACACATGTTGTTCGGGGGCGGTTTTTGCGCTCTTGCTTTTGGGCATGGGGTTTATCTCCGGTCTTCAACAATGGATTGTCTGGAATTGGGGATTGGGGAAGCAGAATTCAAGATCGGATTTGCCTCACCCGTTGCAATTTGCCATCCCGTTCGCGTCGGGCAGACCTGCAACTGTGTGGCGGGACTTTTCGGAGCCGCTCTGTCAGGATAGGGTCTGAACTATAAAATCGGGGGGATCAGCATGCTGCGTTGTGCCATTCTGGATGATTATCAAAACACGGCTTTGTCACGCGCCGATTTTTCGGTGTTTGAAGGCCGCGTGGCCTTTGATGTGTTCAACCATCACATAGCCGATACGCCCGATCTGGTGGCGACCTTGCAGCCCTATGACATTGTGGTGGCGATGCGCGAACGGGCGCCGATGACACGCGAGCGGCTGTCTCAACTGCCCAGGCTGAAATTGCTGATCACCACAGGCATGCGCAATGCCTCCATCGACGGCGTGGCCGCCAAAGAATTGGGCATCACCTATTGCGGCACCACGGGCTTTGCCGGTTCGACCGCCGAACTGACATGGGGCTTGCTGCTGTCGATCATGCGGCAGATCCCGCAGGAGCTGGAGCATTTCCGCGCTGCTTCCCAGCAATGGCAGCGCACGGTCGGGCGGGATTTGCGCGGGTTGAATCTCGGTGTGATCGGGCTTGGCACTTTGGGGTCCAAAGTCTGCAGCTTCGGGCTGGCCTTCGGCATGAATGTGTCGGGCTGGAGCCTCAACAACACAGCCGAGCGTTCGGCCGCGATGGGCATCGGTTTTGCCCCCGCGCTCGACGGGCTTTTGGCGCAATCGGATGTGGTGTCGATCCATATTCCGCTCAATGGCGCGACACGCGGCCTGTTGGGTGCGCGTGAATTGGGCCTGATGCGGCAGGGTGCTGTGCTGCTCAACACCTCGCGCGGCCCGATTGTCGATGAAGCCGCACTGATTGCCGCTTTGAAGAACGGGCACCTGTCCGCCGCAGGGCTGGATGTATTCGATCACGAGCCGTTGCCGCTTGACCATCCGTTCCGGCACATGTCGCAAGTGATCGCCACGCCGCATCTCGGCTATGTCACGCAAAACAGCTATCAATGCTTTTTCGAAGGTGTGGCCGAGAATATCGAGGCTTGGCTTGCGGGCGCACCCGTCCGTGTTCTGTCTTAAGTTTTTTCAAAGCGAGTATGCGTGATGACGTCATCAAAATCGGCCTTCCGGATCGAAGAAGCGACAATCGACGGGTTGCAAGCAGCGATCAAAGCAGGTGAAACCACGCTGGTGGAGATTGTCACCCAAACCATCGCGCGGGCGCGGGCCTATAACGGGGTCAGCAGCCTTTTGGTGACCGAAGACGGGCAGGATGTGCCCCAAGTCCAGGGCACGGTGCGCGCCGGTGCGCCGCTGGCTTTTCCGACGCAAACCGTGGCGGTGCGCGATGTGCTGCCCGATTACGAACTCTATCGGGGTCCGCCCATCGAATTCGGCCGGATGCAGCCGACCGCCTCCGACCCCTCGGTCATGCAGCAATATGGCATGATCGTCGGCATGCCGAAGGCCGGGCAGGTCAATGCGCTGTCCACCCTCAATATCCGCGGCGAACGATCGGTGACCTGCCGCGGCGATTATGATTTGCATCCCTCGCTCGGGCCGCTGCCCAAGGGGGCGCCGCCGGTTTGCGAGATGTTCCGCCATCTCCCCGATGCTTTGGAGCGCGCTGCCGAACTCGATGCCGAATTCGGGCGCAATCCCGATCTCGATGCCATGCCGATGTATGGCGTGACCTTCTCGTTCAAAGACCCGTTCGATACCATCGACATGCGCTCCACGGGGGGCGGTGATGCCGCCTATGACGTCGATTTTCCGGCGCGCGACCATATTCTGGTCGACCAGTTGCGCCGGAAAGGCGCTATCATCTTCGCCAAGGCCGTCTGCACAGAATATAACGGGCGGGCGGGTGATCCCGGTGGACGCCACAAGCCCGATGCGGTGTTGCCTTCGGTGCTGGGCTATCAGCGCAGCTCGTGGGGTGGCAATCCCTCCAACCCCTATGACACGACGCGGGCCGCCTCGCTGGGGTCGAGCTCGGGTTCGGGCGTGTCTGTCAGTGCCAATCTGGTGATGTGCTCGCTGGGCGAGGAGACGCGGGCTTCGTGCCGTGGTCCGTCCAACCACAATGCGATTGCGCTGATTCTGCCGCACAAGGCGATGCTGGGTTTTGACGGCGGCGCCATCGGGGCCGATATCTATTGCGACCGTACCGGCATCCATGCCCGCAAGCTGGCCGACGCCGCCAAGGTGCTCGATGCGCTCAAGGATGCCGAGAACGGCTATTATGATCCGCGTGATCCCTATACGACAGTGGCCCGCAATTCCGTGCTGGCGACGCCCTATCTCTCCCATGCCCACGGGTCGGGCGCGGCTGGCGCCTTGAAGGGGATCAGGCTCGGCGTTGTGACGGAATCGCTGCTGCCCTATGGCTCCAAAGCTGCCGAGCCGATTGCCGGGGCGGGGCGTGCCGAAATCAAGTCCATGCTGGGCGGACATCTGGGCGCGACACTGTTTGCCTCATCCGATCCCTCTTGGGCGGGTGATCCGGATATGGAGGTGATGGGCACCGATTTCAGGACCGCGCTGGCGCGTCTGGTGCCGGTGTTCATGCCCGATCTGCTGTTCAGGCTGAATGCGCAGGGCGAGCCGCTTTACAAGGAATTCAGCGAGGCGATTGTGCCGACCGAATTTCTGCCCGGACAATTTTTCGGTACCGGAACCATGACGCCGATTGATTATTGCGTCGCGCTGGCCGAGGGGCAGATTGCTCCGCCCGTCAATCTGAACATCATCACCATCCAGCAGCAGGAGCTGGCCAACACCTTCCGCTTCCATATTCCGCAATATCTGACACGCCGCGCCGGGGATTGGGCCAAACGCGGAATCCGCGAAACGCTCACCAGCTTTGTCGAGCTGAATGAACGCTCGCGCTTCTGGGGCGATGACCAGCGCGCCGCCTTCAAGAATTGGGAGGAGGTGGCCGATCCGCGCAACCGGCTTGACGGACGCCAAGGCGTGAACGAGCGCATCATGCTGCGCGAATTGCTGCGGCGGGTCGATATGATGGTGATCATGGAAAACAAGCTCGACGCCTTTGTGCGCCTGCATACACCGCTGCCGCCCGTCAAAATCGGTTCGGCGCAGGAGCCGGGCACCGAGCAAAATCTGCGGTTTGAATCCTTTTACGGACCCAATGCCGGTTTGACCGAAATTCTGGTTCCGGCTGGCTATGTGCAAACCGCCTATGATCCGGTGCTGGAACTCAACGAGGACCGCACCCGCTATCGTCCGGCCCATTCGCACCGGCTCACCGCACTGGATGCGCCGGGATTGCCGTTCTCGCTGGTGTTTCGTGCCGAGCCGGGGCAGGAAGGTGCGTTGCTGTCGATCGCCTCATCCTATGAAAATGCCTCCAAACGGCGTATTCCACCCCCCGCATTCGGGCCTCTGGATTAACAGGCGCAAAGAAAAAGGCAGGTAAAACCTGCCTTTTCAACTTGTATGTCTGGCAGTGTTCAGTGCTTCGCAGCAGGCCAATCCTTGCCGACCAAATTGTTGCCGGCATCGCCGACCCGTGCGCCAACGGTGGAATAAGCCTGATAGGCCTGCTTTTGATAGCTGCTGTCGAGGACGCTGGCACCAATACCCGCCAGAGTACCAGCAACCACGAGAGACAAGAGAAAAATCCGCATGGTGAAACTCCTGATTTCGGTTATTCGGCCGCCACGGATTTGGCTTTGTCGTGCGCTTCGCGCTCTTGCGCTTCGACCTCTTCGACCCACAAGGAATGATGCTCGCGCGCCCAGTTGAGATCGACCTCGCCGGAGTTCATGGCGTCAAGTGCGCCTTCCATACCGACAGAACCGATATAGATGTGCGCCATCATCACTGCAACGATCAGACCGGACAGGATCCCGTGGATCGTCTGGCCAAGCTGCAAATCGGCGATCACCGTTCCGCTGAACGGGAACAGCAGCATCAGACCTGTAATCGACAACACCGTGCCGCCGCCGATCACCACCCAGAAGATCACTTTCTGGCCGGCATTGAATTTTTTGGCGGGAGGGTGATGGCCCTTGCTCATCAAACCGCCACCTGCCTTGAGCCAGTCCAGATCGCCGCCTTCGGGGATATTGTCCTTGACCCAGACCAGGAACATGAACACCAACCCGATGATGAAAGGGAAGGCCAGGAAGTTATGGGCATATTTGGCCAGTTGTGACATGGCCGAAAACGCTTCCGCGCCCAGCAATGGCAGCAACAGATATTTGCCGAAACTGACATTGAGACCAGACAGCGCCAGCACGATGAAGCAACTGGCTGTCAGCCAGTGCACAAACCGCTCGAAGCCGTTGAAGCGCAGGATCGTGCGTCCCGATGGTCCGCTGTCGATCATGATGCGGCCACGGATGGAGTAGAACAATGTCAATGCCAGCAACATGCCGATAATAGACACCGCACCAACCCAGAACATGGTTGTACTGTGAACCTTGCGCCATTCCTGTCCGGCAGGCTGCATCAGCACCGAAGCCTTTTGATCGGGGATCGAGATGCGCCCGTCAATCTGCTTCATGGTCGACAAGAGTTGTTCTTCTTTGGCGGCAGAGGCGGTGGGTGTCACCGTCTGCGCCTGCATCGGTTGGGCAATGGTGATCAAGGCAAGCCCCAAGAGAGCCAGAGCCAGATGCCGCCAGTTGCTGTTTCGATCTGTCATGACCGTCCCCTTTTGCTGCTGTGATCCACGCTCAGACCGCAACTGTTTCACGATAAGCCACTTTCCAGCCCCATGCGCCCGAGCCGTAGCCGCGCTTGAGAACCCGCTCTTTGTAGATGGTGGCGATCATCTCGCTGTCACCGGCCAGCAAAGCCTTGGTGGAGCACATTTCCGCACAGATGGGCAATTTGCCCTGTGCCAGACGGTTGGCCCCGTATTTGGCATATTCCTCCGGCGAATTGTCGGCCTCGGGACCGCCAGCGCAATAGGTGCACTTGTCCATCTTGCCGCGC